>JBEKNG010000062.1:0-13311 GCA_049523075.1 Paraburkholderia sp. | reverse complement strand
GCGACTCACATGCGGCCTTGCAGACGGAATTGGCTTCGCGCGACCAGCAGCGCCTCGCGGCCTGGACCGAGACGCTCAGTTCGATGGCAGCCACGTTGAGCCGCGAGTGGGAACAGGCGGCCACGCGCACAGCGACCCGCCAGCAGGAGATTTGCGACACCCTGGCACAGACCGCGCGTGACATTTCGGCCCAGACCCAGGCACACGCCAGCAATACCATCGCCGAGATCTCCGAGCTCGTGCAAGCCGCCTCGGAAGCGCCGAAGGCCGCGGCTGAAGTCGTCGCCGAACTGCGTCAGAAGCTCTCTGAGAGCATGGCGCGCGACACCGCCATGCTCTCAGAGCGTAGCCGCCTGCTCGCCACAGTGGAGACTCTCCTCGATGCCGTGAACCATGCCTCTACTGAGCAACGTTCGGCCGTCGACGCGCTGGTCACCACGACGGCGGATCTGCTTGATCGTGTCGGCACGCAGTTCGCCGACAAGGTCGAGCTCGAGACCGGCAAGCTGGGTACCGTTGCTGCACAGGTGACCGGCAGCGCGGTCGAGGTGGCGAGCCTCGGTGATGCCTTCGGGGCGGCGGTTCAGGTGTTCGGCGAGTCGAACGATAAGCTGGTGGCCCACCTGCAACGTATCGAGGCCGCGCTGGACAAGTCTCTCGCGCGCAGTGACGAACAGCTTGCCTATTACGTGGCGCAGGCGCGGGAAGTCATTGATCTGAGCATGATGTCGCAGAAGCAGATCGTCGAAGACTTGCAGCGGCTCGCTGGTCAGAGGGCGTCTGCCGGAGTCGAAGCGGCATGAGCGAGGAAATTGACGGCGGCGTCGAGACGGCGGCGCCCATATGGCCTGTCTTCGCCGACCTGATGTCGGTGCTGCTAGGCGCCTTCGTGCTGATCCTGGTGGGCGTCATCGGCGTGCAGCTGGAACTCTCGACCCGGCTCGATCAGGAGGTCAAGCAGCGGCAGATGGAAACGCAGCGCCGCAAGACCCTGGAGCAGGCGCTGGCAGTGCCGCTGGCAGCGGGCCGGGTGACGCTGGTGAACGGACGCATCGGCATCAGCGGCAGCGTGTTGTTTGCGCTGAACTCCGATCAATTGCAGCCCGAAGGCCGGGAGGTCCTGAAGAGCCTCGCTGGACCGCTGTGCGCTTATCTCCAGGCGCGTGGCGAGATCTTGATGGTGAGCGGCTTCACCGATGATCGCCAGGTGGGCGAGGCCAACCGCCGCTTTGCCGATAATTGGGAACTGTCGGCGCAGCGCGCCTTGACGGTGACACGCGCCTTGATCGACGCGGGTATTCCTGCCTCCTCGGTGTTCGCCGCCGCGTTCGGCTCCCAGCAGCCCGTGAGTTCGAATGCCGATGACCAGGGGCGGGCCAGGAACCGGCGCGTCGAATTAGCCCCGATTCCGAGGCCGTCTACCGCAGCGGCGAAGCCCGGTGAGTAGCGCCATGGGTGGCGAGAGTGACGTGAACAGCGGAGCACGCGCGACGCTGGACGCATGGCGCGAGCGTCGCGCCGATCGCATGGATCCCGTTCGCTTTCATTTCATCGAGGCGTTGGACCGGCGGGCCGCCGGCCATCGCGGCGAGGCGCGACGCATCCTGGACGACAGGTTGGGTAGCCTGCTTACGGCCTATGCCGAAGATCTCGAGAAGATTGCATTCATGGCTGGGGATGCGGGCGGTTCCGGCGGCGCGGCACAGCAAGGTCTGCCCGCTCGTGGAGCGCTGGGTGAACTGCTCGATCAGCTTGCCGGCCGTGCGCCGACGGCGCAGGCAGACGGCCCCGCAGCGGGTCATGTCCCGCCCCAGCCGGCTCCCTGGCCGGAACTCGAGGTGCTCGACTACTTCAGGGAAGTCTGGTCCAGTCTCAGTACGGAGAGACAGTTGCGGCAGTCGCAGCAACAGGTGCCCGGCAATGCAGGTCCGCTTAACTCGAGCAGCCTTGTGCATCGGTCGCTCTCGCTGATGCGCGAACTGTCACCGGGGTATCTCCAGCAGTTTCTGTCGTACGTCGACGCCTTGTCGTGGATGGAGCAGATGAACGGCGGTGGCGCGTTGGCGGGTAAAGATGCGCCTCGCGCCGCGGGGGCGAGGAAGAATACGCGCAGCACTTCGCGCTAGCGGTGTGAGTCCGGAAGCAGGCGCGCTCGCCTCGCCATGGAGGCCGGTGCAGCGAATGCGTTCCGGCTTGCGACCGTCTGAGTGGTCTCAGATCGAGTACGGTTCCCTCTCGAGGCTGTCTCTAAGTGCCACCAGTTCCCCGTCCTGTTCAGCCAGCGCAAGCGGCACCTGGTCTCGCAAGAACTCAACGAACGTCTTGATCTTGGCGTCGAGGTAGCGTCTCGATGCGTACATCGCATAGATGTTGTTGGCCCGCAGGCGGTGGCTGGGCAATACGCGAACCAGGCTGCCGTCACGCAAGCCCGGCAGAGCCACCGAAATCGGTAAAGGCCCGATTCCCATGCCCGCGCGAATGACCTCGGCCAGTGCTTCGGCGACGTTGACCGTGAGCGGCGCGGGCCGGACATGACGAAACACCGATTCGTCCTTGCCCTCGAAATGCCATTGCCCGAGCGGAACATCAGGCAGGGTCAGTTGCAGGCAGGTGTGTTTGTTCAGGTCGGGGAGCCGAACCGGCGTGCCGTGTTTCGCCAGGTATCGCGGCGAGGCACAGAGGATCGTGTACATGCTGCCGATGCGTTGCGACACCAGCGCCGAATCCGCCAGCTCCCGTGCCACCACCACCGAAACGTCGAACCCTTCGTCGACCAGATCGGGCACGCGTTGCGCGAGCACGAGATCGATCAGGACCTCGGGGAACCGCTTGCGGTATCGCGCGATGAGCGGCGCCAGATGATGCTGGCCAAAACTGGTGGTCGCATGAACCCGCAACTTGCCGGAAGGCTGGGCGCCGGCGCCGGCTGCCTCGGCCTCTGCCAGATCGACCTGGGCCAGGATCTGTTCACAGTGTTGCAGATAGCGTTCGCCTGCTTCGGTGAGCGACAAATGCCGGGTGGTTCTGTGCAGCAGGCGAGTGTGCAGACGCGTCTCCAGATCCGTGATCGCGCGCGATGCCTGGGGCGTGGTCACGGACGCAAGTGACGCGGCCTTTGTGAAGCTGCCGGCCTCTACGACGCGAGCGAACATTCGCATGCTATCCAAGGTGTCCATCGGGATCCTGACTACGAGTAAAAGGTTTGGCACAGGCCCACATCATGGCGGCGGGCTTCCGGCCGTTTCCGGTTACGAGGCGGGCCTTGGCTGCACACACGACGGCAAATGCATTGAGCCGATGGACGGTTGAGCAGTTGAGCGCCGACATTTGCCGCGTCGGCGAGATGGACGTGATGCAGAGCAAACCGGTGATTCCACGCGGCGCGGAAAACCGGGCCGCACACTGCACCACAGAAGATCAGTACGAAACTGAACAACCACACCGCCGGAATGTGTTCAGGCGGACAAACCGCCAGGACGCTCATTCGGAGACGGCATTATTGTATCTTGATGACGATTTTCCTCATTGTTGTGATATCTGGCAAAACAGTTTTTCCAATGATAGAGGCAATATCGTCTAAATGACCATGCTGCTTGTGGCCCTCGGCTTGACACCTGAATTGAATGCGCCTAAATAAAAACTTCGCAGCGACGCATTACGCTTCCCGTGCATGCGGTTCATGCGAGTTTATTTATGCGAGCAGGCCGATGAAACTGGTAACACTCGAAAATGATCCCGATAATTCGTGGTCGATGAACAATACGCTTCGACATGCAGGCTATCACTGTCGAGGTTATTACAGTATTGATGAGTTGCTCGAAAGCCCGTGGGCCGCAGAGTCCGATCTGGCCGTAGTCGACTGCGACGGGCTCGACGAGGGCCTGCTCGCGTATCTTGCGCAAACGCTCGCGCCGGACCGGCCCATGCTTTTCGTCGGCAATGACGAGCGCCGGCTAGGCGGTTTGACCCGGGACGATGATGCCTACCTCCTTAAACCGGTGTCCGGGCGAGGGCTGGTCGCGTGCGTGAAGAGCACGCTCAGCAGGGCGTGGGACGGATACGCAACCTCGGCGGCGACGGAGTTCGGTCAATACGTCTTCGAGACGCACGGGCGCAGCGTCCTGGTAGGCGAAAGGCGTGTCTCGCTTACCCAAAAGGAGTTCCAGCTGGCCTTGCTGCTGTTCAGGAATCTCGCGAGGCCTGTTTCCCGGGTCTATATCGCAGGAACTGTCTGGCGCCACGATGAACGGATCAATGCGCGCACCATGACGGCGCACATCTCTGCGATCCGCTCGAAGCTGGAGTTGCGTGACGACGCCGAGTACGCCATTACCCCAATCTACAACTACGGGTATCGGCTCGATCCGGTCCGCCGGAACCGGACGCTAAACACGAGACCCGCTATTCCGTTGAGGCCTGCCGCCGCACCCCGTTGATCACAGCCTTGCCTGCTCACCTATGCGAGGCGCGCTGCGCGCCTGAATACTTGCAGAACACGAAAATATCTATTCCTAATTTAGAAATAAAACTCGTGTTGGAATGTTGTCTTATCTCATTGTTATCAAATTCGATAATCATCTTTTTCTAAATACATCCACAATCGCCACAATGCGAAAAATTCAGGCGTTTTTCTTGGTGGCTCCTGCGTTTCACCACTATCCAGATCATTGGAGCGATACCTCCATTCAATTCGTTCGTGTTGCGGGATGGGGACATCTATCTGATTCGTGCGTGCGCAAAGTGTGTTTTTGGTAGACTCGTAATGAAAGTAATAAACCGAAAATAAATGTAGTTTCGCTCCACGCCGGGCGGAGCGCAGACAGGAGACCGGATGCGGGCGCAACGCCTGTGTAATCCGTGACGAATTCTGTGTAGCCCCGTGAGCGCCCATTAAAAAATTGATGCCTGCCCGGCACCGCCGGCGTTGGCAGAATCCCGCGTAGTTGATGTTTTCATTTATCAGGGTAGGGAGGAGAGGATGAGGTCTAAGAGGACTTTGCTGGCCGTCGCGCTGATGTCGGCTGGCGCTGTTGCACACGCCCAGAGCAGCGTGACGCTATATGGCCGCCTGGATGCCGGTATCGAATACATGAGTGGCTTGCCGGGCAATAACGGTACGGGTTCCACCTCGCGCTGGCGGCAGGAAAGCGGGGACTGGGGCACCAGTCTGTGGGGGTTGAAAGGGGTCGAGAACCTGGGTGACGGAAACAAGGCCGTTTTTCAATTGGAAGGCGCGTTTAGTACTGCTACAGGTGGTCTGGGTCTATCAGGCTCGCTTTTCGACCGGATCGCCAACGTAGGCCTTGCCAATGACACGTTCGGAACGGTGCTGTTGGGTCGGCAACTGCAGATCGCCAACGGTGACTGGGACTTCGATCCGTTCGGCCAGTCCAACTGGTCGTCGGCATCATTGGTTCGAGGCCGTAACTGGGAGCACACCAGCAACAATATTTCGTACCAGTCACCCAAGATCGCCGGCTTCGACGTATACGGTCAATATGGTCTGGGGAACTCGACGGACTTCAATGAGGGTGTAGCGGGCGCAGCAACCGGGCGTACGGACGGCGTGCAAGCGACCTATTCGAATTCGTTGTTTCAGATCCGTGGCATTTACGACGAAATTCGCGACCCGCTCAATGGTCAGTTGGACAATCCGTTCACGGCATCGCGTGAGTACTTCGTCGGCGCAAACCTGTTTCTTGGGCAATTCAAGGTGCAAGCCGCTTACACGGCTGAGCGGACCTCGGGTGGGGTGATCACGCCGGCGGGTTCGCCGACTGCACCGACGACGGCTGATATGGAGTGGGGTGGCGTGACATGGCAAGCTACGCCGGCCGCCGCCCTGATCGCCGCTGTATATCACGTCAATACGAACAACGGAGGCGGCAACGCGACCATCTATACGATTGGTGGCTCGTACAACTTGTCCAAGCGTACGTTGCTCGATATCCAGATCGCGACCGTGCGTAACAGCACGACGGCGAACTTCGGTCTTGATGCCAACAGCGAAGGCCTTGGCGGTCTGACCGACGGCAGCTTCAATGAGAATCCAGTACCGGGCCATAGCCAGAGCGGTGTGTACGCTGGCATTCAGCACTCGTTTTAACTTGGTACCGGCAGCCTGGCTGTCAATGCTTTTCACGCCCGACGAGGCGGCTTGAATCAGACGGCCGCCCGTCGGATAGGGCCTGGCATCAGAAAATATTGCGCAGGCCGATTGCGACGCCGGTCTGGTTATTGCGGCCCGGGTAGTCGGCCAGGAATGCGCCGGTGCCGCGGGTGAAGTCGACCGTGCCGTATACCTCAGTGCGCTTGGACAGCGAGTATTCGGCGAGGAACGTGGCGGAGTAGTTGATACCCACGCCCAGTGCGCCGTCGAGCATGGCCGCGTTACGAGCGTGGTCATAGTAGCCTGCCAGCGTCAACGCGAGCGGCGGCGTCACCTGCCAGGTCGAACCGACGTAGAAGCTGTCGTCGAAACGGTTCGGGCTCACGCTCGGGAGCGTCGGCGCGCCTGCCTGTTGCATGTCGATATCGGCCAGGCCGGTTTGGTCCTGCGAGTGCAGCCAGCCTGCAAGCACCCTCACGTCCGGGGTAAACGTGTAGACGGCGCTCACGTTCACGATGTTGAACTTCTTGCCCGAGACGTCGTTCTGCTGGAAGCCTACGTCGGCCGACAGCGGGCCCAGCGCGTACGAGGCGGTCAGGCCGTACATGCTGTTCTCGCCCGTGCTGCCCGGCACGCCGCCGAAGCCATACATACCTTCGACATTCAGGCCGCCGAAGTGACCGTTGTACTTGACGGAGCTGTTCGTGAACAGGAACGGACCGACCGGGTTATACACCCAGCTGTCTTGCCAGAAGTCAGCGACGGTCAGCGGATCGTAGGTGTTACCCATCTGGTCGAAGAACGGTGTCTGCTGGCGGCCGAGGGTGACCGCGCCGTATTGGTTGCTCGACAGCCCGACGTAAGCGTTACGCTGGAACAGGGTGTTGTTGCTGTTGTCGAGCTTGCCCGACCAGAGTTGAAATTGATTTTCAAGCTTGAAGATAGCCGACAGGCCGTCGCCCAGATCTTCGGTGCCCTTCACGCCCCAGCGGCTCGGAGTTTCGACACCTTCGCCCATCGCGACCTGACCGTTGTTCGCCGAATCTGCGTTCGTCAGGTAACGGACGGTCGTATCGACGAGGCCGTACAGCGTGACTGAACTCTGGGCGAATACATTGGGGGCGAACAGGATGAGTGCCGCTGCACCCGAGGCTGTCATGAGGTGGGTTTTCTTCATCTGTCTCTCCATCGGTTTCTTGTTGAAGAATGGTTTCTTTAGGATGGCGTTCGAGACGCGTGCGATGGAATTCTGGTTGGAGCGGGGAGGCTGCTATCCCTTGCCATCGCGTGCGCTTAATGCTTTTTGAATTCCAGCGAATTGAGTTTAAGGGCATGCCTGGCTAACGAGCGCAAGGGCCCGGGCAACTTCCTTAGAGGGAAGTTACCAATGGACGTTAGTGCCTTGTTGCACGAGCGCGACATGGTCCCCTTAGTGTCTTTTCCGCCGCGGAGAGATTTTACGATAAAGCCGTACAACTGGTTGCGTATGCAATCAGTTCTATTAAGGAGTGTCGTTTTTTTGACGAATTCCTGCGGATAGTGTCGCTTGTTAGCGAACTGATGCGGATCGCCATCACCAGGTTTAGCAGCGCAAATTGCTAAGAAATACGAATGGAAAATAAACGCGTCCTGCCGCAATGTGATTGCACCGGGTTGACGGAGTTGCGTGCTATCGCATAGCATCCGAGCTAGCGGTGCAGGTCGCTTCCGGGTCCGCGGAAAGGGTTGAACCCGCCTGTTGCAGTGCGTCAGATATCTCACCATCCTTTGTGCTGGCGGTATTGCGGACCTTCGGCCATCCAATGCACGAGGATCCGCAATGAAAAAGCTGCCTCGCAAGGCCAGTCTTGACCATTTGAAGAAGCAGGCGAAGGAGTTGTTGCGTCTCTATCGCAACGGCAACGCAACAGCGATCGCGCGCTTCTCCCATCATCTTCCAGTCGCCGCGCACCGCACGGATAGTGAAGTCATAGCCCTTCAACTTCGCCTGCACGATGCGCAGTCCTGCATCGCGCGCGAATATGGTTTTTCTTCCTGGGCGGATCTCAACCTGTATGTCGAGACAAGCGCCTTCGCGTATCACGAACAGGCCGCTTTGATACGCCGCTGGCTTGGCCTCGCCTATGGCGGCGACGTCACCGGTACCTATTACGCGGCACGGCCACGCGTCGCGGTTCAGCTTCTGCAGGAACATTCCGACATTCTCGCGAGCGACGCTTACGTTGCCTGCGCAGCGGGGCATCCAGAGGCGGTGTCCCGGACAATCACAGCCGATCCGGATTGGATCCACCGCGCCGGGGGAACGCTGAACCTCCCTCCGCTTGTCGCCGTGACGCACTCGAGCCTGGGACTACTGCCGGAGTTCACTGTACGGCTGCGCGAGTGCGCGCAGCATCTTCTTCAGGCCGGGGCCAATCCCAACCAGCGTATCGGTAACCGGCTTCCACCGGCCTCCCTGGCAACCCCCGACGAGATGGAGCCACTGTCTGCCCTTTACGGTGCGGCTGGAGTTATCCGCGATCCGGCTCTCACGGAGATGCTCCTGAAGGCTGGCGCCGATCCCAATGACGGTGAATCGCTCTATCACTCGCTAGAAAACCCAGACTGCACGCGCCTGCTGCTCCGCTACGGCGCGCGCGTTGCCGGCACGAATGCGTTGCGGCGAGCGCTTGATATGCCGGATCCGCTCGCTCTCGAACTGTTGCTGGCTCATGGCGGTGACGCTAACGAACCGGCCGGAGAGGGACCCACGAAAACCTGGGGTGCCCCGCTGTTGCGTGCGATCGCTGTGCGCAGATCGCCCCGCCATATTGCCGCGCTGCTTGCGGCCGGTGCCGATCCCACTGCGCGCACGCCGACCGGCATTAGTGCATGGCGGCTGGCGGCGCAGGTCGGTCTAGCGGAGGTCGTGGAACTCTTGCGTGCCTATGGGGCTGAGGAGAATCTCACCGCGGATGATGACTTCGTAGCGGCCTGTTCCCGTGCTGACGCGATCGAGGCGCGCCGTATTCAGGCACGACACCCTGAGCTGCCAGGCTCGCTGCCGGAGGACCGGTTTCGGCTACTGCCTGACGCCGCAGCATGGGGATCCAGCGCTGCGGTCAAGGTCATGGTGGAACTCGGCTGGCCCATCGCCGCGCGTGGAGGAGACTGGGACGCCACAGCGCTGAACCACGCTGTGTTTCATGGCGACGCGGAATTGACGGCCTTTCTGCTCTCTCACGGTGCTAGCTGGCGTGAGACGCAGGGCTTCGGAGACGATGTCCTCGGTACGCTGTCCTGGGCCTCGGTCAACGAGCCAACGGCGCCAGAGAAGCCCGACTGGATCGGTTGTGCCTGCGCACTTGTGGCTCACGGACTTCCTAAGGTGGAGCGGGATCCGTCCAACCCGGAACGGCTACTCATCGAAGGTCGGTCCAGCCGGTTTTCTGAGGGCGTGACGGAGGTCTTGCTGGGAGACGGAGGAGGCGGAACCTCTGCATTGAGCTGAGCCGTGTCATGTCGGGCCCGTCGCGGTTGCCATATCGGCCTGATCGCGACGCAGCCAAAGCGCATAGACAGGGCGGCGTCAGGGCATGTTCCAGTTGCCTGCGAGTTAAGTCTATCGCTCGTACTCCATAAAGATCCGGGACATTTCGATCAGTTCGTATGGAGTACGAAACCCGCGCCACATGACGGTTGGTCCACCCCAGTGGCCGCGCTTGCAATCCGGCCACCCGAAATCTGGCCGCCACATCAATGACGTGAATGTCGCGTTTACCATTATCACGGTCGATATATAAGCGATTGTGAATCAACACAATAATAAACTTTAACTATTCGTAATTCGGCAATGACCCTAGCATGTGTCGCTGCCAATAGCCCTTCGCGGTTGAGACACCGGGCGAAGCAGATGGGTGAGTGGCGAGAAGATTTCTAACTTGAGTGGCGCCGGAAGGTTGACCGACGCACTACCGCAGCTTCGCAATCCCGGCTCACGCGGCGCTTACTGACTTGCGTCGTGCCTCCACCAAAAAAGAAGGAAATAAAATGAAAAAGACCATCGTGGCAACAGCAGTTCTTGGGGGCTTCGCACTGAACGCCCATGCTCAAAGCAGCGTGACGCTGTACGGGTTGATTGATGCGGGGATCACGTACGCGAACCACGGCGGCGCTGGTGGGAAAGACCTCGTCGAGTATGGCGATGGCGTCTCTCAAGGCAGTCGTTGGGGCATGCGCGGCAGCGAAGACCTCGGTGGCGGCCTGAAGGCGATCTTCACCTTGGAAAACGGCTTCAACTCGGGCACGGGTGCACTGGGCCAGGGCGGCGCGTTGTTCGGCCGTCAGGCGTACGTCGGTTTGACGCAAGATGGCATCGGCTCGCTCACGCTCGGCCGTCAATATTCGTTCTCGACTGACTATCTGGGTGGCTCCTATGCCAACGGTGGCCAGACCGTCGCGGGTAACTACGGCTTTCACATCAACGACGTCGACCAGTTGACATCCAGCCGTATCAACAATTCGGTCAAGTTCAGCAGCGCGAACTTCTACGGTCTGACGTTCGGCGCGATGTATGGCTTCTCGAACCAGGCTGGCGCATTTGCGGGCGCACCTGGCACCTCAGGTTCGTCGTCTGCGTACAGCTTCGGCGTGAACTACGCAAACGGCCCATTCAGCGTCGGCGCGGCGTACACGGATATCCGTTTCCCGGGTTCGGCATCGCCGACCTTCTCGACAACGCTGGCCAATGCGTCAGCGCTCACAGGCACAAGCGTGGCGAAAGACCTGGCCACGGCTGGCGTTGGCGCGAGGTACGTAATCGGACCGGCTACGCTGTATGCCCTGTGGACGCACACGAACATCGAGCAGCTCACCGGCCACATGACGACGTTCAACGCGTATGATGCAGGCGGCAAGTATGCTTTCACGCCTGCATTGACGGGCGCGCTGGGCTACACGTACATGCAGGCGAAGGATCAGACCAACGGCCACTGGAACCAGATCGATGCGAGCGTCGACTACGCGCTGAGCAAGCGTACTGATGTGTACCTGCTCGGTATCTATCAGGACGCTTCGGGCAAAACCCATAGCGGCGCGGGTCTGCAAGCGCAGATCGGCTCGAGCGCGAGCACCTACCTGCCGGTTGCTGGTGCATCCACGCAACTGGCCGTGCGCGTCGGTATTCGTGTCAAGTTCTGACGAAGGGGCTACGCCGTCGCGCTGCGGATGCAGTCGCGACGGCCTTGCATACGGGTACAGCGGAATACGGTACCCGCAGCTTATCTCGGCTTGCGACATCAACGACGTCGACTAACTCACATCCACCCGCATCAACAACTCGGCGAAGTTCAGCAGCGCGAGCGTGAGCGGAGCGCGTAGAACCTGAACTGGGCATAGAACTCTAAAAAACTGAGACGGATGGTAAAGTCAACCAAGCGGAAATAGGCTAGTCTGTCTCTCGGACCAAAATAGATTAAAACAGCTACGAAGGGACAGGCCGCAAAAACGGCGAATTCGTTTTGTAATGAACGAACGAATCCATTTCATACGGGGGGTGCCCCGCTCGGGCTCGACGCTGTTCGCAGTGTTGCCCTGGCAGAACCTCGGCAATGTGACGCACCACGCGAGCGAGTTCGATACGCGTGCAGGCGCTATACGGCATGGACAAGCTTCGACACGCCATGCGCTGCAGCCGCATTGCCTGACGCTTGATATTGCCGGATCGACAACAACGCGCGACGTCGACGTAAGCCGCGGCATTCTGCAAAAGCGGCCCTATATGGGCGCGCAGATATAGGTCAACGACTTCGAAACGGGTCATTTGAATCTTCCCTGTCTCAAACAGCTGTCCGCCAGCGAACTGGAAATCAATCGAGGATTTATCCGTGATCTCGCACGCACTGTTTAGTGTGGAAATCGTCGCCGGATGGCGTGGAAAACCAATAGAAAGGCTCGGCGATTTTACGCGCTGGTTAATCTTAATCTGAAAGGTTCGGAAAGTTATGACGCTGTCTTTCGCTCAGAGACTTTGGCTGCCACTGATCCTGAGCCTGCTGTGTCTCGCTGGAATATCGGTCTACAACGCTTACCAGACTCGAGAAATGCGAATGGAGGAGCGCAAGGCGGACCTGATACACGCGTCGGAGATCGCCCTGAGCGTCGTCAAGACCTTTGGCGACGAGGTGGCCGCCGGCTCGATGCCCGTGGCGGAAGCCCAGAAGCGGGCCATGGACATCATCCGCAACATGCGGTACGGCGAACACGGTTATTTCATGATCTTCAATTCGCGGCCGACGATCCTGATGCACGCGGCGCAACCGGAGATGAATGGGAAGGATGTCGGCGACGTCAAGGATTCGAACGGTGTCTACTACTACAGGGATACGGTTGACGCCGTCAGGCGCGACGGCCATGGCTTTACCGCGTATGCATTTCCGAAGCCGGATGCGACTGAAGCCTCTCCAAAGATCTCCTACAACGTGATCTATCAACCGTGGGACTGGATTCTCCGCACGGGGATTTACGTCGACGACGTCGATGCGGCATTCCGCGTGTCGCTATTTGAGAGCCTCGGAATTCTGGCGGTGCTGGGATGCATCCTGTCTGCCATCGTCGTGCTGCTCAACCGCGGCATCCTCCGCTCACTGGGTGGTGAGCCGTCCTACGCCGCCGAGATTGCCAACCAGATTGCCAGTAACGACCTGACTGCCGTGGTAAAGACCGCACCGGACGACCGCTCGAGCCTGCTGTTTTCGATGAAGCGCATGCAGGACCAGCTCACGCGGACGATCAGCACGATCAAAGTCTCGGCCGACTCGATTGCCACCGCCACGCATCAGATCGCGGCGGGTAACCAGGACCTGTCGCAGCGCACCGAAGAGCAAGCCGCCTCGCTCGAGGAAACGGCGTCCAGCATGGAGCAGCTGACCGGGACCGTCACCCAGAATGCCGACAACGCCAGCCAGGCCAACCAGCTCGCCGCGCGGGCCGCCCAGGTGGCGGAACAGGGTGGCGTAGCGGTATCACGCGTGGTCGAAACCATGGAAGGCATCAACGCCAGCTCAGACAGGATTGCCAACATTGTCGGCATCATCGAGAGCATCGCCTTCCAGACCAATATTCTGGCGCTGAATGCGGCCGTCGAAGCGGCGCGGGCGGGTGAGCAGGGACGGGGTTTCGCGGTGGTGGCGTCGGAAGTACGCTCGCTGGCGCAGCGTTCCTCG
>JBEKNG010000061.1:0-13379 GCA_049523075.1 Paraburkholderia sp. | reverse complement strand
CCTTTTGCTGACGGAATTGATGGGGCAGGGCGTCAACTATGTGACGGGCGACTATTCGCGCGGCGCTTCGGGCTTCTGGGTCGAGAATGGCAAGATCCAGTACCCGGTGGAAGAGATCACGGTGGCGAGCACATTGCAGGAGATGTTCCACCATATCGTCGCGATCGGCGCGGACACGCTCGTGCGGGGTACCAAGCAGACCGGCTCGGTGCTGATCGAGCGGATGACCATTGCTGGGCAGTAACAGCTGGCATAGAGCGGGGCAGCAACGCTGCCGGCTCGGCCCGCTATAAAGCAAAACGCCACGAGAAGCGGTTTTCGTGGCGTTTTTGTTTGCGTGCGCCGGGCGACCTGGTACGCCCAGCGCCGTGTTCACCCTTGTGCTGACGTCTGGCTCACGCCCGCGACGGCGCCCTTGCGCCGGTACGTCACAAATGCATAGTCGAACTCGTTGGGCGCGTGGGCACGGTGCGTCTCGTGGGCGACTTCTTCCCATTCCTCCGGGTCGAGCGCGGCAAAGTGAGCGTTGCCTTCGAAGTCAGCCGAGATTTCCGTGATGACGAGCTGGTCGGCGTGGCGCAGCCCTTCGGCGTAAAGCTCGGCGCCGCCGATCAGGAAGGCTTCCGGCGCCTGGTCCTGAGCCGCGAGCCTGAGCGCCTCATCGAGGTTGGTGGCGGTGTCGCAGCCGGCAAAGCGGCGCGCCGCATCGCGGGTGACGACGATATTGCGCCGTCCGGGCAACGGCCGGCCGATCGACTCATGGGTCTTGCGGCCCATGATGATAGGGGCGCCCATGGTCGTGCGCTTGAAGAACGCAAGATCCTCGGGCAGGCGCCATGGTAGCTGGTTGTCGCGGCCGATCACGCCGTTGCGGGCGCGAGCGACGATCAGGGTGAGCGTCGTCATCGAGTGAACATGGGAACGTAATCGCTCCGATTCTACCTGACGCTTAGCCCGGGCCGGCTACATCGGTGTATGCGGGGGCGGGGCATGCAGCCCCCGCCGTCACTTGTGCGCCTGGGCACGCTCATTGGGCAATCCTTCGTCGTCGGGGGCGATCAACTCGCGCAGACCGTGCGCGCCCATCAAGCGGGACAGCGTCACCCGCGAGATGCCCAGGTCCAGGGCCGCCTCGCCCAGACGGTACCGGTGGCGCAGCAGCGCGGCTTCGATCACGCGCTTCTCGGCGGTTTCGCGGGCTTGCGCCAGGCTCGTGGTCTGCTGCGCGGTGAAGTGGGCCAGATCGAGGTCCTCGGCGGAAATCAGCTTGTTTTCCGCCATCACGATGGCCCGGCGCACGCGGTTGATCATCTCGCGCACGTTGCCGGGCCAGTTGTAGGTGTACATTGCCTCGATCGCCGACGGCGTAAAGCCGCGGATCTTGCGCGCGCTGTCGGTCTTGAACTTGCGCATGATGTGATGGGCGAGGATCTCGATGTCCTTGCCGCGGGCGCGCAGCGGCGGCTCATCGACGCGCAGCACGCACAGGCGGTGGAACAGGTCGGCGCGGAAGCGCCCGTCGCGCATCGCGGTTTCGAGGTCCACGTGGGTGGCCGAGATGATGCGCACGTCGATGGGAATCAATTCGCGGCCGCCCAGACGCTCGATCTTGCCTTCCTGAAGGAAGCGCAAGAGGCTCGCCTGGCTTTCGAGCGGCAGATCGCCGATCTCGTCAAGCAACAGTGTGCCGCCGTCCGCCTCTTCGACCCGGCCTATCTTGCGCTGGTTGGCCCCGGTGAACGCGCCGCGTTCGTAGCCGAATAGTTCGGACTGCAGCAGATGGTGTGGAATCGCCCCGCAGTTGATGGCGATGAAAGGAGCCTTGCGGCGCCGCGAGCGTTCATGGATCGCCAGCGCGGTGAGTTCCTTGCCGGTGCCCGACTCGCCCGAGATGAACACGCTGGCGTCGGTGTTGGCGACCTTGCGGATGGTGCGAAACAGGTACTGCATCGCCTCGCAGGTACCGACCATTTCGTCTTCGTCGCTGGGCGTGGCAATGCTGATGTCGTCGGGATCGCAAAGCGTCACCATGCCGAATGCGTGACTGACGAGGTAGTCGATCGTGGCGTGGGCAACCGGCGTCTTGACGTAGTCGAAACAGTAATGACGGATCAGGCGGCGCACTTCCGGATCGGTGAGACGCTCGGAGGTGGACAGCGCAATCCAGCCGATCTGTTGTTGGCGTAAACCCGCTTCGAGGCTAGCCAGGTCGCGCAGGGCAAAGCTCGTCAGATCGACGATCCCCGCGCAGACCACGTCGGGCTTGATGAGGCGGGCCACCTCATGCGCCGTGTGTGCGACCATGACGTTCCAGCCGCGGCTCTTCAAATGCGCGGTCAGCGTTTCGTCCGGCGTGCGTGCGACGTAGAGGAGCGCCCGTCCGGTCTGCGCATGGGGGCCCTTCGGCGCCTCGTTCGACCGTGCGGACATGTCCTGCGGCTGTCTCATGGAGGCATCCCGCGGGCGTCCCGCAGGCGCCTCCTGGGGAAGCCCGGCGCTGACTTCCGTTGCTCGTCCTACAGGGACTTCCTGCGGTCGCGCCAGAGAGAGACGGGTGCCCGAGGGCGGTGTAACACTGGTCAGATGGGATGATTCGCGCACGATCAACCTCGTATTGTTGGCACGTCAGAAGGTGTAGGGAAAGCGCACGCCGACCACGAAGTTCGGCGTGTCAGGCGTCAGCCCGACCGAAACCGAACCGTTGATCGTCAGGTGCTTGTTCACTACGTGATTCAACCCAAAGGTGATGGCAGAGGCGGTCGTTTCGCTGCCCGGTACCTTCGAATAAGTTCCACCTGGCGCCTTGGTCTGCGACTCCGGCTCCAGTGCCATCGTGTAGGACACGCTTGCGGAGTCCTTGTCGGAGAAAGCAAGCGCCGCGCCGCCGCCGAACTGGATGACGTCGCCGAGCTTGACCGTCGCCGGTTCAGTCTGGCCGATGACCGACGAGATGTCCGAGAACGAACGCGCGATGTTGTAGGTGTACGAGACGCTGCCGAACAGCACGACCGGATCGTAGGTCTTCAATGCCGACAGGCCCGCTGTGACGTTCCAGAGGCCCGTGCCGGTAGGCAGCCTGCTGGGTGCGACGAGGTTGGTATTGTCCGCGTCGACCTGCTGAAGCTTGATGCCGAACGGCGACGAACCGGTTGGCGTCTTGACGCGCAGGCTGGCGACCAGGTCGGGCAGGCTGTTGGTTTCCTTCAGGAACTCGTAGTACACCCCGAAGTTGACGTCGCCGATATCGCTCGAATTCGCCGACGCATCTGAAAGCGTACTCGCCGCCCCGCCAGCACCGCCGACGATGAAATTGCTGTGCCGGTAAATATACGGCACGTCGACGTCGACGCTCAGCCGGTCGCTGATTCCGTAGCGCGTGTCGAGGTCCGCCATCACCTGGTGCGACTTGGTTTCTCCCAGGTTGATGTTGCCGAGGAAAATCGCATCGAGCGCGAGGAAGCCGGACAGTTGCAACTGGCGACGGTCGTAGTAGGTATCGCTGATGCCCCAGTCGAAAGTCAGCTTGTGGTCGAACAGCGGCGTGTGCTGCTGATTCTGTACCACGGCGTCTTCCGATTGCGTGCGCACGGGCTGCGCATCTTTCTGGGTCTGGCCGATCGCGCCGCTCCCATCGGTGGCAGCCGGCAATCCGCCACCACTGCTGTTATCCGGCACAGGCGGAGTGACCGGCACACCGGTCGCGGTGCCCGTGCCGTCGCCGGGCGCGGGCGCCCCGGGGTTGATCTGGGCGAGCGGGGGCAGCGGCGCGGGCAGCCCGTCAGCGCCAGGCCGCTCGGCGACCGCGGCGTTATCGGGCGGGGCACCGACCCCCGGCATCCCCCGGCCGCGCTGCGACATTTCGAGGTCGGTGACCTGTCGTTCGAGCGAATTGATCTGCTTCTGCTGCTCGCTGATCACGCGCATCAGCGTGTTCAGCCGTTCTTCGACCGATTGATCTGCGAGCGCCTGCGCGCTGGCTCCTTGTGAAAGTGCGAACAGCAAGACTGCTGCAGGGATAGCCGCTAAGATCATGCGCGGTGCCCCGGTCCTGGAAAGTCTGGTCATTTTTTGTTCCCCCGGTATTCTGACCGCGCCTCACATGTCTCCTTGTGAATTGCGCGGTCGCTTTCGTACTTCAATACTTCGTATTCCTAGTTTTATTCGGGTTGCTGTCCGTGTTATCTCCTCGCCGTGTTTTGCAGGGCTTGTAATACGCCAAGTTGGCGAAGCATCGAGGCCGACATCTGTTGCGTCTGCAAATGCAGTTGCAACGCGTTGGCGACTTGCTGGTTATTGCCTGCAATCTGTAGTAGTTGGGCGATCTGGCCGGCTTGTTGTGAAGTGCCTGGGGCGATCGTTTGTGTGGCCAGGCCGGCCGGTGTTTGCAGCGCGATCGAAATGCCGCCGTTGCCAAACGCGACGCCGGCTTTGACGGAGCCGTTCGGGTTGCTCGCGGAGGCCGAGGTCTGGTTGTTGTAAGCGCCGCCCGAGAGGCTGCTCAACGGTGTGTTGAAGTCGATCACCGTCTGGTTGTTGCCGGAGTTGCCGTTGCCGGCCACCTGGGTGATCTGCGAGACGCCGTTGACGCTCGTGTTCTGGCCGCCTGTGGCGCTGGCGTTCGGGTTGGCGCCGTTGCCCGAGGTGTTGTTCGAGCCGGTGACAGCGGCGGACGAACTGACCTGGACGGAGACCTGGTTGAGCGCGTTGGTCACGATGGAGAGCGCGCCCTGCGCTACGGCGGTGGTACCGTTGGGCAAGTTCCATTGCGACAGCAGGTTCACCACGACGCCGGAAATGATGTCGCCGGCGACTCCTTTACCGCTTTGCGCTGCGAGGATAGTGTCGTCGACCGGTTGCAGTTTGACGGCGGCGACGTCTTCAAAAATAGGGGCTGTCGTCGGCTCGGCAGCGTGCGCGACGCAGGCAAGGCTGCAGGTTGTGAAGCATAACGCGCAGCCGACGGTGATTAGGTTTCGATCCATGATGAGTCAGAACAACTCTGCCTTGATCAGACCGTATTCAACAAAGGGAATCGCTGCCGTACCGTTTTCCAGCGCACGTTCGCGCAGCTTTAGCGCGAGCGACTCGTTGCCTTGCAAGAGCGGAGAATCCTCCATAAAGGGCTTGCCCACGACCGCGAACACGAGGCCGTTCCACTTCTTGACGAAGTCGTCTTCGGAAATGATGCGATTGCCCAACGCAGGGTCGGCGACGAAGATGAGGCCGTCTTCCGCATGCTTGACGATGACGAAGTGTTCGTAACCGTCGCTGTTCATCAGCACGATCACGGGGATCTGCAGGTGGTAGAGCGCTTCGGATGCAACCCGGAAGCCGCGGCCGCGCAGGCCGAGCGTCTCGACGAACTTCTTCATGTCGAGCATCGAGAAGCCGTTTTTCACCACCACTGCGGGTGTCGAGAACACCATCATGCGGCGGATCATTTCGGTCTCCGGAATGTCGATGCCGTAGCCGTACTTCAGCAGCGTGGCGAGCGCGGCTGACCCGCAACTGTAGTCGTAACGCTGGGAGACGATGTGGTTGTAGCGAAGATCGCGGATCGAATGCACGTTCAGGTCGAACGGCACGCCCGCTGAGGCATACATGTTGAGCGCACTCTGCGCATGCCCCGGCTGTGACAGCAAAAGGCCGGTGCTGAGCGCCAGAAGAAGACGGCGCGTTACCCTGCTCACCCCGAACATGGTCCTTCCCCCTGCGGAGACCGCCGGCCAGCCCGAGGGCTGACCGGAGTCTTCCTGCGTTGATGCTTTAGAGGCTAGTGCGACACGCTGGCGACTGCGAGGCCGTTGTGTTGCAGGTTGCCTACCCCCGACGCGATGTTCACGCCGATGTTGCCGGTTGCCCCGGCAAGAGCGCCGGCGCCGAGCAGCGACGAGCCGGTGAATTGGCCGTTCACAGCTGCATCAGCGGTCTGGCAGTTCTGGTCGCTGGCGATCACTTCGCCGCCGTCGCCTGAAGAGCCGCCACGCGACCAGCCCTTGCCGCTGCTGCTGGTGCCGCTATCAGTCGTGGCTGATGCAGAGAGGCTGTTGTTCTGCACGTTGCCCGCGCCCGACGCCACGTTCACGCCGACATTGCCGGTCGCGCCTGCCAGCGCGCCTGCTCCGACCGACGAGATAAAGTTGAAGTCACCAATCTTGGCGGAGCCGCCCGATGCCTGGGTCGAGTAGATCTGCGAGCTGCCGAAGACCGGGCCCACATCCATGTTCGACAGGGCCGCGTCGTTGGACTGCGCGTTGTCCACACCGGTGGCGATGTTGACGCCGATGTTGCCGCTCGTGCCGTCCAGTGCGCCGTTGCCGATGCTCGCCGAAATATCCGTGGCCGTTTGGGTGTTGATGTGCTGCGTGATGCTGCCGTTCACCGTCACCGAACCCGCGTTGTCGGAGTAGTTATGCGCCCAGCTATTAGCGTGGCTGTTATCCGAGTAGCTGTCGGTGGTCTTGCCCCCGTAACCATAGTTGGACTTGGTGGTGGTGCTTGTGTTGCTGGCTGCATAGCCACCGTATGTCACGCCGTAGCCTGCCGCTGCTGCTGCGAAGCCCGCGCCGGCGTTTTCCGACTCGTGGGTGTTCAGCGCTCCGGCAAAGCCGGCCGCCAGCCCGCCGACGATGACCCCCCTGCCGCCGCGGATGTCGGCAATCAAGCCCGCGGTGAGGACGCCGTTTGCCGAGGCATGCGTGTTCGAGTAGCTATAGCTCTGAGAGGCGCCAGCGACGCCCGCCGCGAAGCCGCCGCTGGCTGTCGTGGTGCTCGTATGGCTGTTGGTGTTGTTGTATGCGTAACCCGAGGTGCTGTACGACTGGCTGTAGCCGCCGCCGCTGCCACCGCCGCTCGCGTTGTTCCAGGAGTCGTTCGTGTGGATGCCCGTCGTCACGTTGCCGGAGGTGTAGCTCTGCGGGGGCGTCTTCATGTCGACACCGCCGACATTGACGTTCTGCGTGTTGTTGACCGTGGCGCCGTTGCTGCTCGACACATCGACCTTGCCGCGCAGGGTGATGAAGCCGTATTCGCCGATGTCGGTGTAGACGTTGGTGGCCGTAAAGAGCTCAGCCGGGTCGCAGCCCGCCGTGCATCCGGCGTAGGCCGAACTTGCTGCCATCGTCGAAAGAACAGCTGCTGCAATGAGAGTGCGCTTCATGATGACGCTCCGATCAAGAGTGTGGCTCGTTAGAAAAAGGTGCCCGCCGGGGGACGGAGCACAAAACTGTTTGAACTGACATTGCCTGTGCCGGCAGCCTGGTTGATCTGGACAATCCCACTGACGTTCTTGAGCGCGTCCGGTCCGATGGACACCTCGCGTGCGCTGTGGTTTTCGCCAGATACGCCTGTACCGCCGTTTTTGGCGGTCGTAGCGGATAGGACCCCATCCGCTACGATCTCCCCTTCAACCGGCGCAGAGCCGATTACGGCACTGTTCCGCTGAAGATTCGCTACACCCGCCGACTGATTCACTTCGATAAGGCCAGAGGTGTTTGAGAATGCATTACTGCCGATGTCGCTTTTCGCGGCCGTCGTCCTTGCGTCGGCCGACGCGCTCTGGACGCTGCCGGTCAGTTTGAGAGGCGCGGGGCCGTTCATGAGGACGCCCTGATTGGCTTGTACGTTGTCGAGCCCGGATGTCTCGTTGACGGCCACGACGCCATTGGCGCCGTTCGCTACGCCGTTGCCGATCACCGACTGCACGTCCACGAGAGCGGGCAGCGTCTGGGCGTGGGCCGCGAAGCTCACGCAACCAAGCAGCGCAAGGACGATCAGCGAGCGCAGGGGCTGGCGTGACGGCAGGGTTTTCATGGCCGGAGCGCGGTAGGTTCTCATTTGATCGCTCCCATTGCTGCGCCGAGCGGTGCCAGGGCGCCGGTGATGGTCTGGGTAATCGAGCTGCCGATCCCGCCTGCACCGCCGAGGCTCGCGGCCGCACCGGCGGACAGGCCGGTGCCGTTGCTGTTGCCCGCGAGCAGATGCTCGACACCGTTCGTACCGACCAGCGCCGGCATGAAGCCGCTGCCGGAGGTGATGCCCGTGGTGCCGTGCGCGCTGTTCAGGTCGAGATCGCTCGCCATCGAGCCGATCGCTCCGTCGAATGCGGCCGTTGGGAACGTTTGGACCTGCACGCTGATCGGATCGTCGCTCTTCGGTACCGGCACGAAAGCGTCGCGTGGCGTGACGTCACGCTCGATGATCAGGTTGCCGGGCTGCGTCGCTTCCTGCGCGGCGGCGGGGACCGCGGCGCCAGAGCCGGCAGCAAGCACGCTGCACAGCACACAGAGCAGGACGGTGTGGTCGTTGCGCAGGCGTGGCATCTGGGTTGAGGCGTTCATGTCGGTTCCTTGCTGGCGGACGGTCGGCCGGTGCTGCCTTGGTGATCCTGAGCGGTTGTCGTTCGCCTAATTGCGCTGATAGGTCGTAACATTGCCTTGCGCTGAGCGGGCGACGTCGATGGGAATCGGCAGAGGCGCAGGCGGGGCGATTTCGTCCCACAGCGTCACGCCATTGCCGCCGTTGCTGCTGCCGCGCATCGGTTGCGGGGTGGCGGCGACCATCAACATGCCGCTGAAGCCGCCGCGCTGCTGCGACAACGTCTGATCGTCAAGCACCAGATCGTTCGCCGTGACCGCATCGGTGGTGATACGCAGCGCGTCGCCGGCGAGATCGCTGACTGACGTAGCGGTATTCGCGGTATTGGCTGTGTCGCTGACCGCGGTATCCGGGGCCGTCACCGCTGCGGGCGTCGTGCTCGCGAGGGTGGCGGACCCGGTATCGGGGGAACTGGCTGTGACGGGTTCCTGTGCGTTGACGCCAGGGGGCAGCGCGACAATCAGCAATGCGGCGCAGAGGGCGGCGTAAGGCAGGACGTGGCGCAAGTCGATGCGGAAAGCGAGTCGCATGATGTGTCTCCTTGGTGCAGGAGTTTTAGCGAAACATGTGCCATGAGCCGCAATCCGTTGCTGCAACTGGGCGTGAGGTAAGCAAGGGGAAGGAACTTCGCAAAAATGCGGCAAAAACGTTTCAGCCCTGAAACGGGCGGCAGGAAATACCGATAATTTGCAATTAACGCCGGTGTGCGAAAGATGAGGGTAGATACGTACCCAGACGCCCTGGAAACGTTTTATTCAAAATACGTAGAATTGCGCAACGCCCGCCCAGCCTTGCTGGGCGGAGAAGGGCGCGACTAAATTCGCATATTTGTTTTCGAAGCAGCGCGCGTATAGTAAGCTCTCGAAAACAGAGTCACATTTAAAAAAAGCCTGAAGCTGGGCCGTCTCAATCACACACGCCGCTTTTCGGGGATCAGCTGTCCGCACGGAATGGAATGGCCGTTCGGCATTTGCTATGCGCGAATCCCGAACTGAGTCAACGTGTCTGAAACATGTTCAGGTGCGTGCCGTCATCCTTAACGTTCGTTGACGAGAGGATCTGAATAATGGAACCCGCAACGCGGCAACTGATTTACGTTTCGCGTGACCCTAGCGCGGAATTGAATACCCGGTTTCACCAGCGCGGCTGGCACGTCGAAGTCGTTGGTTCGGCGCGCGATGTCCGCCGTGCCGTTCGCGCCGGTATGGCAGCGGGCGGTTTGCTCGATCTGTCGAGCCATTTCCAGCAGCACGAGATCGCTGCGTTTGAATCGTGCCTGACGATGCCGAACGTCGGCTGGGTCGCCGCGACCATGCCTGGCCAGTTGCAGGATGCCGCGTTGCGCCGGCTCGTGCGCGACTACTGCTTCGATTACGTTACGGTGCCTTACTCCGGCGACAGGATCGTCGACTCGGTGGGGCATGCCTACGGCATGATCTCGCTTGGCGAGCCCGCTTCGATTGACGGTTTGCCGAGTGGCGCCGAAGGCGAAATGGTCGGCTCGTGCGACGCGATGCTCGCGTTGTTCCGCTCGATCCGCAAGGTGGCGATGACCGACGCACCCGTGTTTATCTCGGGCGAATCGGGTACCGGCAAGGAGCTCACGGCGGTGGCGATCCACGAGCGTTCGTCACGCCGCGCCGCCCCTTTTGTACCGATCAACTGCGGTGCGATTCCGCCGCATCTGTTGCAATCCGAATTGTTCGGCTATGAGCGCGGCGCTTTCACTGGCGCCAATCAGCGCAAGATCGGCCGGGTCGAAGCCGCCAACGGCGGCACTCTGTTTCTCGATGAGATCGGCGACCTGCCGCTCGAAAGTCAGGCGAGCCTGCTGCGTTTCCTGCAGGAGCGCAAGGTCGAGCGGCTGGGCGGCCACGGCACGATCGACGTCGATGTGCGCATCATCTCGGCAACCCACGTCGATATGAACGCGGCAATGATCGAAGGGCGTTTCCGCTCGGACCTGTATCACCGTCTGTGCGTGCTGCAGATTGACGAACCGCCGTTGCGCGCACGTGGTAAGGATATCGAACTACTTGCGCGGCACATGCTGGAGCGATTCAAAAAGGATGCAAGCCGCCGTCTGCGGGGCTTCGCGCCCGATGCGATCGCCGCGCTACACAATTACAGCTGGCCGGGCAACGTGCGCGAACTGATCAACCGGGTGCGGCGCGCCATCGTGATGTCGGAAGGGCGCGCGATTACGGCTCGCGATCTCGAACTTGCGGAGTACGTGGAGATCGTGCCGGTATCGCTTGCGCAAGCGCGCGAAGCGGCGGAGCGGCAGGCTATCGAACTGGCGCTGTTGCGCCATCGCGGCCGTCTCGGCGACGCGGCGCAGGAACTGGGCATCTCGCGTGTGACGCTGTACCGCTTGCTGTGCGCGCATGGCATGCGCCATATGGAAGGCGAACCCATCGTGCCGCATTCCGAGCCGGCTACGGTGCCACACATCTAAGGCGGCTTGGGCGCCCGTCGCCCGCGCTTGCTAGAATCGGGTTTTGTGGCAAAAAAAGTCCTGGGCGCGCCGCGCCGGGCCGAAGGAACCCGAATGAAACAATACCTCGAGCTCGTCCGTTCGATTCTCGAAACCGGCACGTGGCAGGAGAACCGCACCGGCATCCGCACCATCAGCATGCCGGGCGCGATGCTACGCTGCGATCTCCAGCAGGGTTTCCCCGCCGTCACGACCAAGAAGCTCGCGTTCAAGTCGGCCATCGGCGAACTGGTGGGGTTCCTGCGGGCGTCGCGCAGCGCGGCGGATTTTCGCGATCTCGGCTGCAAGGTGTGGGACGCGAATGCCAATCAGAATCCACAGTGGCTGGCGAATCCCTATCGCGAAGGTCCTGACGACCTCGGCGATGTGTACGGCGTGCAATGGCGCAAGTGGCCGGCATACAAGGTACTGGACGCCTCGGCCAGTGCGCAGCTCGCGGATGCGACCGGACGCGGCTATCGGGTTATCACTGAATTCGACGAGGACGGCAGCCGCAAGGTGCTGCTGTACAAGGCCATCGACCAGTTGCGGCAGTGTCTCGACACGATCATGCAGAACCCGGGCGACCGGCGCATTCTATTTCATGCCTGGAACCCCGCGGTGCTCGAAGAGATCGCTTTGCCGGCGTGCCATCTGCTGTATCAGTTCCTGCCGAATGCGGCGCGCCGCGAGATCTCGCTGTGCCTGTATATTCGCAGCAACGATGTGGGCCTCGGCACGCCGTTCAATCTGACCGAAGGCGCGGCCCTGCTGCATCTGGTCGGACGGCTGACGGGCTATACGCCGCGCTGGTTTACGTACTTCATCGGCGACGCCCACATCTACGAAAACCAGCTCGACATGCTGCAACGGCAACTGACGCGCGAGCCGTATGAAAGCCCGCAGTTGGCGATTGCCGAACGCGTGCCGGATTACGCAAAAACGGGCGTATACGAGCCGGAGTGGCTTGAAAAGATCGAGCCGGCGGATTTCTCGCTGGCCGGTTATCGACATCACGAGCCGTTGACCGCGCCGATGGCGGTTTGAGCGGGCCGCTCACGGCAATAGCTTGCGCAGCTCGGGCGTCGAGATATCGTCGATGTGGCGAAAGGCTGGCGCGGCTTTATCCATCTCCGCCGCGTCGACTCCGAATTCCTCGAAGTAGACGCGCCACTCGCGCACCTCGCGCCAGACGGCTGCAATCAATTGGCTGGCAGGGTATTTCCGGAAAAGCGAATCCCCGAAACCAATATGGCTGCGGGGATTCGGTAACCGGCCAGACCTGCGGACACCGTGAGGAACGCGTAGGAATTATTGAGCGGGCCTTTTGCCGGCAGCGGAGGCGATCCGCCGCGAGCGTCGCTATAGTCGCTGACTGCTGTCAACCCTTGCGATGCTCATCGTGGCCGCCGTTGTTCGAATGTTGCTCTTGATGCGGCTGCGCACGCGGCTGCTGGGCTTGTTGCGCGGGACGCGGCTGCGGATGGGGTTCCTGACGCGGAGCCTGCTGGGCTTGCTGCGGGTGAGATTCCTGACGCGACTGGGCTTGCGGCTGAGGGCGGGGCTCCTCACGTGGTGCCCGCTGGGCCTGTTGCGGGCGATATTCCTGCCGCGGTTGGGCTTGCGGTTGCGGCCGAGCTTCTTCGCGCGGTGCTTGCTGCGCCTCTTGCTGGCGATACTCCGCTCCGCGCGCCTGTTGCTGGTGCACCCCTGGAGCCTGTGCATGCGGCTGTGTGTTGGCTTCCCGCTCGCCCTGTTGAGGCGCGTGCGCAGACATCGACGGATTCTCCGCCGGATGCGGCACGCCGTGCTCCTGCGCCTGCTGTACGCCCAATGCGCCTGGCTGCTGGCGATTCTGCGTCTCACCTTGTTGCTGCGCGAGCGGCTCGCGTCCGGCGGCCTGCTGGGTCACCCCATGCGTCTGCGCCTGCACTGCCATCGGCATATGCGGCTGCGTCCAGGCCGGCTCGCGATGAGCTTCGGCCGTCTGCCGACCCGCTGCGAGAGCGGCAGCACCGTGCTGTGCGAATGCGTTCGGATCGCCTCCGGCCGACTGCGGTGGACGCGGGACGCCGTTGTTCGGCTGCGGCCGTTCATTGGCAAGCTGGGCCGGCGCAGCGGGTGCTCCTGGCCGTGCCTGCTCAGCCACGCCGTGCGGCGCTTGCGCCGTATTCGGGCCACCAGCAAGCGGACGTGCGCCGTTGGCTGCAGGCTCCCCGGGTCGCGCTGCACCCTGCGCCACACGCGGCTCGGCACCGGGCGCCATACGCGGCGAGTTCGTCTGTACCACCCGCACGCTCTGCGCAGCTGGCGCCGGCCCGCCGTGCGTCTGGGCGATGAAATGCGCTGGTACGGAGGTGCGAACGATCGGTTCGCCCGCGCCCGGCACCCGGCCGCCGCCTTGCGCGAAACGTTGTGCGAGTGTGTCGTGATACGCGGGCGGCACGGACGGGCTGCGCGTCGCCACCACCGAGCGGGCCGTTACGGCTGCAGGCGGCCGGTAGTTCGCATTGCGCATGCCGGGATT
>JBEKNG010000060.1:0-13422 GCA_049523075.1 Paraburkholderia sp. | reverse complement strand
CCGGCATCGCCGGCTTGCGACCTAACAAGGGATGGACCGTACCGTCGAGCACGCTTGGCGCAATGGAGTCATTGACGCGCGCATTGGCTGTCGAGCTGGCGCCGCTGCGTGTCAACGCGGTCTCGCCCGGTATCGTTCGCACGCCGCTGTGGGACAACATGAGCGAGTCGGATCGCGAGGCGATGTACAGCCGCTTTGGCGCCGCACTGCCGACCGGTTACATTGGCGAGGCTGAGGACATCGCCGAGACCTATCTGTACCTCATGCAAGAGCGCTTCAGCACGGGGCAGATGATCGTCGTCGACGGCGGTGGCGTACTGGTTTGAGCGTCGTAGCGTTTCTTTTCGTAGCAATGTGATCACGATGTACTGGACGAAAGGCCCGGTACATCGTCGTCTCTTTCTCAGGCAATAACCAGACCCTATCAACAAGATTCCATTTTGTTTAATTATTAACATTTAACCAATACAGTATTTCAAATTTTTTTCTGCATTTTCCGGACAATGACGACGCGGTTCGGGTGAGTTAAATGATCTCCCTGCGCCAACGCAATCCTCATCAAGGCAACAACCCTTCCCGGACCCAAAAACAATCCCCCTGCTTCGTCGATCATTCGCGTTCTCCGCGGGCACTCGCGCGACGTATATCACATTTGTTCTCGCCGCGCTTCTTTCACCAATTAATTCAATAGGATTACTTATTTAAATTCCATTGCTATTGAAATGATAGGAAATAGAGATTGGCTATTTCAACACCTGAATCATAGGATACCCACGGTTTCCTCCTGACTCGGGACTTACGACATGAAATTACTGAAAACAAAGATCGCAGCAAGCATTTTCACTATCGCCTCGGCGATCGCCATCGCCCAACCTGGGTATGCCCAAAGCATGACGCGGGACACAGGCGCGCCTATCGGCGACAACGAAAATTCCCAGACCGCGGGTCCTGACGGCCCCGTCCTTCTGCAGGACTCGAGTCTCATCGAGAAACTGCAGCGCTTCGACCGTGAGCGCATTCCGGAGCGCGTCGTCCATGCACGCGGCACGGGCCTCTTCGGTGAGTTCGTTCCGACCACCGACATCAGCTCGCTGACCAGCGCGAAGGTGTTCACGCCAGGCACGAAGACCCCGGTCTTTGTTCGCTTCTCGACCGTGATGGGATATCGCGGATCGCCCGAGCAAGCGCGCGACCCCCGTGGTTTCGCGATCAAGTTCTACACCCAGCAAGGCAACTGGGACATGGTCGGTATCAACTGGCCGATCTTCTTCATCCGCGACGCGATCAAGTTCCCGGACTTCGTGCATGCGAACAAGCCGTCAGCTGTGACAGGTGTGCAGGATCCGAACCTGGCCTTTGACTTCTTCGCCCACACGCCGGAAGCCACGAACATGCTGACGCACCTCTACACCGACGAGGGGATGCCTGATTCGTACCGCCACATGGACGGCTGGGGCGTGCATGCGTTCAAGTTCGTCAATGCCCAAGGGGAAGTTCACTACGTGAAGTTCCACTGGAAGAGCCGCCAGGGTATCGAAGGCATTCGCCCCCAGGATATCCAGCATTCGATCGGCTCGGACTGGAATATGATGACGGATGATCTGTACAACTCAGTGAAGGCGCATTCGTATCCGCAGTGGGACCTCTACATCCAGGTGATGTCGCCGAAGGATCTGGCCAAGTACGATTTCGATCCGCTGGATGACACGAAGGAATGGCCGGCAACGATTCCGGAAGAGAAGGTCGGCACAATGACGCTCAACCGCATTCCGGACAACTACTTCCAATCGACGGAAGAATCGGCGTTCGCACCGTCGCGCCTCGTGCCGGGCATTGAGCCTTCCGAGGACAAGATGCTGCAGGGTCGCCTGTTCGCCTACGCCGACACGCAAATGTATCGCCTCGGCGCGAACTACAACGATCTGCCGATCAACCGTCCGATCGTCCCGGTGTACAACAACAACCAGGACGGCAAGATGAACTACAACGATCGCAAGGGTGAAGTGAATTACGAACCCTCCACGGTTGGCGAGATCTCCCAGGATCCCAAGTACAAGTATCTGCAGTCGCCGCTCACCGGCACGACCCAGCAAACGGCGATCCACAAGACGCTCGACTTCCGTCAGGCTGGCGAGTACTACCGGACCCTGTCCGACGCCGACAAGGCTGATCTGATCACGGCATTGTCGGGCGACCTGGGCCGCGTGACCAACGACACGAACAAGTACACGATGCTGTCGTACTTCTACAAGGCCGATTCGGACTACGGTACCCGTCTTGCTAACGCAACGCATGCGGACGTGAGCCGCGTGAAAGATCTCGCGTCGCATCTGAGCAATAACTGATGTAGCGGGCCTGCGCGAGCAGGCCTCCACTTCCTGAATACGATTCCCGATGGAGAATGTAATGCGAGGATTTTCTACCGTGCGGCGGCTGGCTCGCAGCGCAGCGGTCGCAACTATAGCCGTGCTGTTGACGGCCAGTTGTGCGCAGCACATGTATCTGTCGGGACCGTACTCGGGCGCAACTGACGCACCAAGGTTTACGGACGACTGGTTTGCCGCTGCGCGTGCCGGTCGTACCGATATCGTGCAGGCGTTGATCGACGCGCACTACCCCCTTGAGACGAAGACCTCCGAGGGCTATACGGCGCTCATTCTCAGCGCCTACGACGATCATCCGGACACGCTAAAAGCGTTGCTCGCTGCGGGCGCGAATGCATGCGCCGCCGATCGGAACGGCAATACAGCTCTAATGGGCGCGCTTTTCAAAGGCGAGACGAACATCGCGAACATACTGCTCGATACGCATTGCGCTATCGATCAAACCAACAATGCAGGAGAAACGGCACTCTCTTTTGCCGCCCTGTTCGGCCGACTCGACATGATTCCGGTGCTCGTGGAACACGGCGCGAACATCAACCACGTTGATGCGCGCGGCGGCACCGCGTTGCAAATGGCCCTCGCGCAACGCAATACTTCTGCAGCGAGTGCACTGCGCCAGGCGGGCGCGACACAGTGAACTCACGCACTTGCCGTCCCGAAGCGCGTCGTGTTGCACAGTGCCAGCGAATCGAGCCAGACTCGTTCGAACAAAATATCAGATCGGCGACCAGCAACCCTGTTGCCAGCACCACACTACCGTCAATCGTCATGGCACGGCGCCGCCGAATCGAGCGGCTTCTTTTCAGGAAAAGATCGCCTCGATGTCCGGCGACGCATCTTTCACCGTGTCGAAGTTGAGCGTGGCCTCGATGTGCTCCAGGTGCTCCAACATGCAGGCCGCCACTCGCGCGCCATCATGCGCCTCGATCGCGTCAACGAGGTCACTGTGTTCATGATGCGGACATGCCGGTGCGTTCGGCTTGTCGTATAGTGTGATGACAAGGCAAGTCAAGGGTGCGAGTTCACGCATCAGGCGCAGAAGGATTTCGTTGCCGATCATCTCTGCAATCAGCACATGGAATTCGCCGGACAAACGAATGATTGCGGGCCGGTCATTGTATTTGCGCGCATCGCTTTCCTGCTTCACATGCTTTCGCAGCGCGCGCACCTGAGCTGACGTCGCAGTGCGGCTCAGGAGCCGGGCCATTTCAGGCTCGATCATGCGCCGGGTGACAAATACGTCACGCGCCTGCTCGACACTCGGACTCGCGATGAACGCTCCGCGATTGGGCACCAGCTCCACAAGCCCTTCATGCGCAAGCTTGTTCAATACCTCGCGGATTTTGGTGCGGCTCACGCCCGATACTTCTGCAAGCCGTTCCTCTATCAGCTTGGTGCCGGGCGCCAGACGATGCTCGAGCACCGCCTTCTGGATGCGGCCATAGATTTCCTCATTCGAATAGGGCGTCCTGGGCGCGCCACCCTTGCTGACAGGCATGACCGAGGCTCGAGTCAAAGTGTTCTCTCACAACTGGAAAATAGCTCCGATGATAAAACAATCGCGGCGCCTTTTGTGCACATAAATTTCCGCTTGTCTCATTGCAGCCTCTGCGCGCCCTAAGCGCAAGCCATCCCATTTGGTGCAACCGCGCACCACATCTGCGCAGCGAGCGCCCGTTTACGGTCCGTGCATCATCCATTGAGCTCCTTCGACGCAATACAGAGCCACCGTCCGCACCTGCAGCCTTCGCATGGACAGGCCATTGCATACGATTTTCCGTAAATTGCATACAATACATTCAACACGTTGGCACAAAGATTGCATTACCAGGGTATCAACCAGGCGCCCTTTCAGGCCCGGCTTTTTCAGCTTCTCTCTGATACGGAAATCATGACGCAACGCACTTTGATTGGCATGCTGACCCCATCATCCAACACGACGCTCGAACCTGTTACCTCGGCGATGCTTTCTGACCTGCCAGAAGTCAGCGCGCATTTCGGCCGCTTCCGCGTGACAGAGATCGCGTTGTCGGAGCGGGCACTGGCGCAGTTCGAGGACGAAGAAATTCTCGCGGCCGCCAGCCTGCTCGCCGATGCCAAGCTCGACGTGATCGGCTGGAACGGTACGTCATCGGGCTGGCTCGGCTTTGAGGCAGATGAGCGTCTTTGCCGCAACATTACCGCGCGTACCGGCATCGCCGCATGCACGTCGGTGCTGGCACTGAACGAGATCTTTGCGAAGACCGGTGTCAGCAGGTTCGGACTGGTCACACCGTATCGCGACGACGTGCAGGCAAAAGTCGTCTCCACGTACGGCGCCGCTGGCTTCGAGTGCGTTGGTGAACGCCATTTGAACAAGCAGGACAATTTCTCGTTTTCGGAAGTCACCGCAGACACGCTGCGCGAGATGACTCGCGAGGTGGCGAAAAGCAAACCCGACGCAATCACGATTTTCTGCACGAATTTGCGGGGCGCCCCCCTAGCCGAAGAGCTCGAGGCCGAGCTAGGCATCCCGGTCTACGACACCATCTCGACTGTAGTCTGGAAAGCGCTGCGCATGCGCGGCGTCGACACATCGCGGATCAAGGGCTGGGGCAGTCTGTTCCGGGAGGTCGAATGAGCGATTCAGCCGCATTCGACCTTGTGATTCGCAACGCGGACATCGCCACGGCGGCGGACCGCTTTCGCGCCGACATTGGCGTGCGTGGCGGCCGCATCGTTGCACTGGGAAGCGGACTTGCCGGCGGCACAAGCGAGATCGATGCGGCTGGCCGGCTGGTTACGCCGGGCGGCGTGGATAGCCACTGCCATCTCGACCAGGATACCGGGGACGACAGCGTGATGGCCGACGACTTTCTGAGCGGAACCGTTTCGGCTGCCTGCGGCGGCACCACAACGGTGATCCCGTTTGCGTGCCAGCTAAAGGGTCAAACGCTGCGCGCGGCTATCGATACGTATCATCAGCGTGCCGAAGGTCGTGCAGTGATCGACTATGCGTTCCATCTCATCGTCACCGATCCCACGCCGTACGTGCTCGAGCACGAACTTCCACAACTGATCGAAGCAGGCTACACGTCGTTCAAGATCTATATGACGTATGACGCCCTCAAGCTCAACGATCGTCAGATAGTCGAATTGCTGGCCTTGGCACGCGCGCACGGCGCAATGGTGATGATTCACGCCGAAAACGCCGATTGCATCGCGTGGCTCACCGAGGCATTGCTCGAACAGGGCATCACGTCGCCCATCGGCCATGCACTATCGCGGCCGATGCTGGTGGAGCGCGAAGCGACCCATCGCGCCATCAGTCTCGCGGAGCTGGTCGATACCCCGGTGCTGATCGTCCATGTGTCAGGCCGCGAGGCGATCGAACAGATCCGCTGGGCACAGGGCCACGGTCTCGCAGTGTATGCCGAAACCTGCCCGCATTACCTGCTGCTCACCGAGGACATGCTGGAAGACGGCCCACGCGGATATCAATGTATCTGCAGCCCGCCGCCGCGCGACGAAGCCAATCGTCAGGCGGTCTGGGATGGACTCGTGAATGGCACGTTTCAGGTCCTGTCCTCCGACCACGCCCCCTTCCGTTACGAGGGCCCGCACGGTAAGCAGGTCGCTGGCGAAAACCCGCGCTTCGATCAGGTGCCGAATGGCATCCCTGGGCTCGAGACGCGCATGGCCTTGCTGATGTCGGAAGGCGTGCTCAATGGACGGATCGACATTCATGCGTTTGTCGCCCTGACTGCGACCAATGCCGCCAAGCTCTACGGCCTCTATCCGCGTAAAGGTTCGATCGCCATTGGAGGCGACGCCGACCTGGTGATCTGGGATACCGAACGTGCGTTCACGCTGACTAACGAGCTGTTGCATCACAACGTCGACTACACCCCGTATGAAGGCTGGCAAATGAACGCATGGCCGGCGCTGACGCTTTCACGCGGCGAGGTGGTCTGGGACGGTACGCAGCCATGTGCGACGCGCGGCCGGGGCGAGTACCTGCCGGCTTTGCGGCCCCAGTTTGCCCAGCCGCACCGCCCGTTGAACCCGCGCGTCGCGCCCCATCGGGTACTGGACCGGTTTGCCTTCCCCGCGGGTTACCGGAGTTGAGCAAGGTCGTCCCGATTGCGCGCAATGGTGCTGGCCGCTGCGCTGTCTCATCCTTTATGTCGTGTGATTTTTTCCGGAGAGCCTGATGTCCGAACGTTTTTCGCGTCGCCACTTCCTTCAACGCGCCGGCGCGGGCGCTGCCCTGCTGGTAGCCGGCTTGCCCCGCCTGGCGCTGGCTGCTGGCCTCACGCTCGACGAGATCAAGAAAGCAGGCGTTCTACGCATTGGTTGCGAAGCGACCTATCCGCCTCTGACGTATCGTGACACGAGCGGCACGATGATCGGCTACGACGTCGATCTCGCCAATGCGTTTTGCCGGAACCTCGGTGTGAAGGCAGAGTTCATCGACACCGTCTGGTCTGGTGTCATTCCGTCGCTCTATACGAAGAAGTTCGACCTCGTCATGAGCAGTCTGAGTTATACGGCGGAACGCGAAAAGCACGTGGACTTCTCCGTGCCCTACGTCGAGGCATCGCAAGCCATGCTGATCCGGGCGAGCGATCAGAAGAGCGTAACCAGCCTTACGGCAATGAACGGCAAAGTGTTGGGGCTAAAGTTGGGCTCGCCCGGCCAGATCCTCGAACCCAGGCTCGACGCTCAATTGAAATCTGCGGGCGGAACGGGCTTCAAGGAAGTGAAGACTTTCGACGACCACCCGGCCGCCTATATGGCACTCGCGGAGGGCAAGGTCGATGGAGTACTGAACACGTTGCCGACGCTTGCGCTCGTACTCAAAAACGCACCGGGCAGATACGCCATCGTCAAGGGCATCGGCGCAGACAACTGGGCGGGCATCGCAGCGCGCACGGACGATACGGCGCTGATCGCCTTTGTCGACCAGCAACTCCATCAGTTCAAGAGCGATGGCACGTTGCACACGCTGCAACAGAAGTGGTTTGGTTTCGACATGCACTTGCCGGATGCGATTCCGGTACTTTCCTGAGAGCCCCGCGAAAATGGACTGGAGCATTATCGTCATGGCCATGCCGATCCTCGCGGTCGGCTTGCTCGCTACGCTGAAAGTTTGTCTCGCGGCGATCGCGATCGGCATCGTACTCGGCTTCGCTCTGGGGTTTGGCGCCCTGAGCCGCTTCAGAGCGGTTCGTATCGCTGTGCTGGCGTACGTCGATTTCGTCCGCGGGACGCCGCTGCTCGTGCAGATTTTTCTCGTGTATTTCGCACTGCCGGTGATCGGCATCAACTTCGATGAGTATTGGGCCGGCGTCATCGCGCTCAGTCTCAATGCCGGCGGCTTCATCTGCGAGATTGTTCGGGCGAGCATGCAGTCGATTGATCGTGGCCAGACCGAAGCGGCACAATCGATCGGCATGCGGCATCGTCAGATCATTCTGCACGTACTATTTCCGCAAGCCTGGCGGCGCATCCTGCCGCCGCTCACCAACGAACTGATTTCCCTGATCAAGGGCTCGGCGCTATTGTCCGCGATATCCGTTTATGAGTTGACCCATGCGGGGCAGGAAATCATCGCCACGTATTTCTCGCCGTTCGAAATCTTCCTGCTGATTGCCCTCTATTACTACGCGTTGATTTCAGCGCTTGCATGGCTCTCGCGCTATCTCGAGCGGCGTCTGCCGCAATTCTGACTTCGTGAGCACTACTCTCCAGCATGTCTTCCATCGCCACTGCCATTGACCTATCTCCTCCCGGTGCCGCCGCGCGCGAGGCCGCGGCCGTGCCGCTGCTGACCATAGACCGGCTCTGCAAGCGCTTCGACGGCAAGACCATCCTGCCGTCCGTCTCCCTCTCGGTCGGGCACGGCGAGACGGTCGTGTTGATTGGTCCGTCGGGTTCGGGGAAGACAACGCTGCTGCGCTGTATCAACTTCCTGGAAACCCCCGACGAAGGCACGATCCGGCTCGGCTCGCAACGCATCGGCGTGTCCGAAAGCGGTCGCGCACTGCCGGAGGCCGAACTGGCGCGACAGCGCAGCCGCTTTGGCTTCGTGTTCCAGCGCTTTAACCTGTTCGCTCATCTGAGCGCGCTTGACAATGTCGCTGCCGGTCCGCAACGCGTGCTTGGACTGTCGCGCAGCGCGGCTCGGGAGCGTGCGCTTCGTGCGCTGGAACAGGTGCACCTTGCACAGCACGTTGGCAAGCGACCCGCGCAACTGTCCGGGGGCCAGCAACAGCGCGTCGCGATTGCGCGGGCGCTGGCCATGGAGCCGGACGTGATCCTGTTCGATGAACCTACGTCCGCACTCGACCCCGAGCTGGTTCAGGAAGTCCTGGATGTGATCCGCGATCTGGCGTCGTCCCGCATGACCATGGTGGTGGTGACCCACGAAATGGGCTTTGCGCGCAACGCCGCGCATCGCGTCGTCTTTATGGATGGCGGCTCGATCGTCGAGCAGGGCACGCCAAGCGAAGTATTCGAACATCCACGCGAGGAGCGCACGCGACGCTTCTTGCAGCACCTGCGCACCTGAACCGAATGAGTCTGCTAATGAGTGTTCCCCCTACCGAGTTTGATTTGCTGCTACTGGGTGCCACCGTCGTGACGATGGACCCGGCGCAGCCGCTGTTGCACGATGCGGCCATCGGCATACGCGGTAACCGGCTCGCTTTTGTCGGCAGCGCGAAAGATCTGCCCCTCGCTGCCGGTTCTCGAAACACACGCCGGCTCGACGGTCGCCTGATCGTTCCCGGCTACGTCAACGTGCATACCCACGCGATCCTCACCATGGTGCGCGGCGTAGCCGAGGACCTGGGTTTCGCGCCTGCCTACACGCCGGGCATTCCGCACGGCCACGATGTGCGTCCTGACGAAGCGGTCGCGCTGGCGCGCCTCGGCGCACTCGAGGCGATGCTGTTCGGCTCGACGCTGATCAACGACACGTACGTCCACGCCGACCTCACCATGGAGGCGATGGCGGATCTCGGCCTGCGCGTGTTTTCCTGCGGGCGTCTGCATGACGTCGATTTTTCAGGCGTTGCCGAGGGACGCTGGGAATACCATGCGGCCACCGGCGAACGTACCCTTAACGACGCGCTGGCCCTCGCCGATCGCTGGCATAACAAGCAAGGCGGGCGCACCGGCGTGCAACTGGCGGTTCACGCGCCGGACACCTGTTCCGACGACTTCCTGCGTCTGATTGCCGAGGCGGCGCGTGCGCAGAATCTCGGCGTCACCACCCACCTGGCGCAAAGCCGCACCGAAGTTCGCGTGGTGAAGCAGCGCTCGGGGAAGAGTCCCGCGCAATTGCTCGACGATGTCGGGTTGCTGAATGAGCGCCTTGTCGCCGCGCACTGTCTCTATCTGGACGACGCGGACTTCGAGCGGGTTGGGCAAGCCGGTATCACCGTCGCGCATATCCCCAAGGGCAACGCAACCGGCGGCACGATGGCGCCGACGCCTCGTCTGCGTGCAGCCGGGGCCCGCATCGCGCTCGGCACCGACAACATGCATGCCGACATGACCGAAGTGATGCGCTGGGCGCTCGCGATAGCCCGCATCCAGCTGGACGAGGTGGCCGCCGACTGGCAACCGGCCGATGCCCTGGCAATGGCGACGCACAACGGTGCGGTCGCGATGGGGCTGGGCCACGAGTTGGGCCGGCTGCAGACTGGCTGGCTCGCGGACCTCGCCGTATTCGATTTCCGGCGCGCGCACCTGACGCCCCACCCTAACCCGCTGGGTACGCTCGTGCATACCGGGCTCGGGCGCGATGTCGAGATGGTCATCGTCGATGGGCGCGTGGTGGTCGACGGCGGCGCTCCCACCTTCTGCGACGCCGACGCGGTAATCGCCGCGGCACAGAAAGCTGCCGCGCAACTATGGGCAAGGGCTAGCGCATGAGTACCCAGCAAACCATCGACGCACAGGCTACGGCTGCAGTCGGGCACGTCACGTCAATCGCTGCGCAAGCCGGTGCCACCGTGCAGATGCGCGGCATCAAACACCGCTTCGGCACGGTTCCCGTGATCGAGGACATCACGCTCGAGATTGCAGCCGGCGAGCTGGTTGCGCTGCTTGGCCCGTCAGGATGCGGCAAAAGCACCTTGTTGCGCATCCTCGCGGGCCTGCAACCGCAGTCAGAGGGCTATGTGCAGATCAGCGGGCAGCGTGTGGACGGCCTCGCGCCGCGCCAACGCGGCGTGGGCATCGTATTCCAGAACTACGCGCTATTTCCGCACATGACGGTCGCGGCCAATGTGGCGTATGGGCTAGAGGCCAATGGCGTCGCGCGCCGCGAGGCCACTCAGAAAGCCATGCGGATGCTCGAAATGGTGCGCATGGAAGGGTTCGCCAAACGCTACCCACGCGAGTTGTCGGGTGGCCAGCAGCAACGCGTCGCGCTCGCCCGCACGTTGGCGGTCGAGCCGCGCATCCTGCTGCTCGACGAGCCGTTCGCCGCGCTCGACAAAAACCTGCGCCTCGATATGCAGATCGAAATTCGCCGCCTGCAACGCGAGCTGAACATCACGACCGTGATGGTGACGCACGACCAGGAAGAAGCGATGAGTATGGCCGACCGGGTCGCCGTCCTCAATCGCGGGCATCTGGAGCAATACGACACCTCGATTGCGATCTACGACCAGCCGGCAACCGCATTCGTCGCCACCTTCGTAGGTACCGCCAACCTGCTGCCGGTCACGCTGCACGTGCACGGCAACGACTGCCACGCGGAGTTTGCCAATGGCGCGACGCTGGCGATCCCTCAAGCAGGACCCTGGCGCCGGGCCGGAGCCGCTTCGCTAGCGGTACGCCCCGAGCAATGGGAATGGCAGGAGGCGCCGTCGGATGTCGGCGTGAATCAGCTATTCGCCACGGTCCAGCTAGCCATGCCGATCGGCCCCACGCTGGTGGTCGACCTGCAGCTCGATGGCGGAAAGCCGGTCAAGATATCGATGCCGCGCGCCCAAGGTGCCGTGTTGCGCCCGGGCATGCGCGTGGCGTTGAACCTCAAGCCGGACGCGCCGGTGCGCACCTTTAGTGCGCCGGAAGCCGGCGCGGCCGACGCTTAAGCCATGCTCAGGCCGTTGTTCCATTTACACAGCCCCGCTCTGCGGGGACCCCGCGTTTGCGTCCGTTCTTTGCGTCGCGCCTTGACGCCGGCGCTGCTTCCCGTCGCAGCAGGTCCATTTCATTTAACTGTCCATCCAGAGGTCTTATGTCGCTGATCGATCAACAACGCCGCAAAGTCCTGCAACTGTTGGGCGCGGCCGGAGCAGTCGGCCTTGCGTTCGGAAGTGGCGTCGCCATGGCTGCGTCCGATTCCCTCGCCGCCACCACCTTTCCCGGCGCATGGGAAGAGTCGCAACGCAAAATCCTGCTGCCCGCATTTCGCAAAGCTTCAGGTGGCAGCGCTGTACTGACCGCCTCGCAAGCAGTGGACACGCTCACCAAACTGGTGGCCGCACGTAACAACCCGCCGTTCGACGTCGTCATGATGGACGAGGGTCCCTATCTGCAAGGCATCACGCAAGGCTTGTTCGAGCCCATTCCCGCAGCCAAGGTGCCGAACCTGGCGTTCCTGCCGGCGCACTTCGTCGACCCGCAGGGCCTCGGCGCCTATGTTTCCGCACAGGTCTACGGCATTGCCTATAACACAGAACGCGTGAAGACCACGCCCAAATCCTGGAACGACCTGCTCAAGCCGGAATTCAAGGGGCGCGTCGGCCTGGTGAGTCTCGACTCGACCCTCGGTACAGTATGGATGGTGGCGCTCGCCAAGATGCTCGGCGGCGACGAAGACCATATGGATCCCGCATTCGATTTCATCAAGCGACTGATGCCTAACGTCGGCGCCGTCGCAGCCAACCCAGGGGCACTTGGCACGCTGTTTCAGCAGGGCCAGGTCGATATCGCCTGCCACTACATCAACAACGTCGAATCCCTCAAGGCAAAAGGTGTGCCGGTTGTACTGACGCGTCCGGAAAGCAACTGGGGCATGGTGCGCAGCACGATGAACATCGTCAAGAACACCAAGATGGCGGACCTTGCCGCTGCCTACATCAATACCGCACTTAGTGTCGAGGTGCAGCAGCAAATGACCAGCGCACCGTACTATGTCGCGCCCACCAACACCAAGGTGCCGTTTGGCGCATCGCTTGCCGTCATCGCACATAGCGCTAACGACATGGCGTCTTTCGTTCAGGTCGACTGGGCGCGTATCAACCCCCGCCGCGCGGAGTATATCGACCGGTTCAACCGGCTGGTCAAGGTCTGACGCATCATGAAGGTGAACTCACGGATGTCGCGTGACTGGCTGCTCGTGCTGCCGCTGGGGCTATTCTTCATTGCCTTTGTCGGCGTGCCGCTCGTCCTCGTCGCACTGATCAGCCTGCATAGCGATGCCGCCATGACGCATTTCGGCATACGCCAATACGTTCTGTTCTTCGGCGACAGTTATAACCGCGGCATTCTCTGGCAAACCCTCATGCTGGGTGTGGCGACCACGCTCGTGACGATCGTGCTCGGCTATCCAGTTGCCCATCTGTACGTGGTGAGTCCGGCGCGCTGGCGGCGCCTGCTAATGGTGTTGATCCTGCTGCCGCTTTTGACCAGCTCGGTGGTGCGTACCTTTGCATGGGTCGTGATCCTCGGCAACGAGGGATTGGTGAACACGCTATTGTTTGCGTTCGGCCGAACCGGTGACCCGATCAAGCTTCTGTACACGCCGCTGGCGGTGATCCTCTCGCTTGCGCAGATCGAGCTGCCATTGATGGTGCTGCCGCTCATCACCACGCTCTCTTCGCTCGATTCACGCCTGCCGGAGGCGTCACATGCGCTAGGTGCGAGCAGCTGGCGCACCTGGTGGCGAATCAACTTACCGCTGGCGATGCCCGGTTTGCTAAGCGGCACGTTGCTGGTCTTCACCGGCGCAGTCAGCGCGTTCGTGGTTCAAACCCTGGTGGGAGGCGGCCAGCTGATGTACATGCCGTTCTATATCTATGAACAGGCTATCCAG
>JBEKNG010000059.1:0-13473 GCA_049523075.1 Paraburkholderia sp. | reverse complement strand
GCCGATGATATTGCGCACCGCCGCCTGTGCGGCCAGCGTCACGCTCTGGTCGGGGTCGACGCTGCGGAACAGATAGTCAGTCGCACTGCGCACCTGGTACTGCACGGCAAAGCGCACATCGACGATGTCGGCGTCGTGTGTGAGCAGCGAAGAATCCTTGACGTTCGCCAGACGCACGACATTGTTGCGACCGATTTCCACCTGGCGCACGTCGCCGATATTAACCAGTTCGTGCGCTTCGAACGGATATGGCAGGCGCCAATGCACACCTTGCGTCGCGGTATAGCGATACTTGCCGAATTGCGTCACGACGCCCGCCTGACCGTCCTGCACGACGAACACGCCGCTGCCGAGATAGATGGCGATCAGCACGCCGATCACGATGCCCACGCCGATGCGCGCACCGCGCCCGTTGTCCGGGCGGCCTGCGCCGCCCCCCGTCCCCTTGCGACCGAAGACACTGCTCAGGCGGCGATTGAAATCCCGCCACATCTCGTCGAGATCGGGCGGCCCATCGCCGTCCTTGCCGTTCTGAGGACGCTTGGGTTCGTTCGGCCTTTGCCTCGCACCATTGCCGTCACCCCGGCCCCAGCGCGGATCGTTCATCGAAAGAATGGCGCGCAGGCGCAGCCAGATACTCCGCTCGTTGTAATCGTTCACCTGTGTTCGTTCACCAGAGTAGACAGCGGGTCAGTGCAATTTGGAACGGGTCAGTGCCCGAGTTCTGGGACCTTGCGGTCGTCGCGTGATTCGGCCAGCCGGAGGTCTTCTTCCGGCGCTTCGTCAAGAGGATCGGCAGCCGCGATTTCGGCGATGGCAGCGCGCAGTGTGTCCAGCCCCTGCCCGGTGCGCGCGCTCAAAAAGACGCGCGAAATATTACCATACTCATCCCGCTCAACCGCGTCGCCTCGGGCCGCCAGCTCAGGCACGGCATCGATCTTGTTGAACACCAGCACCTGGCGGATCGTGTCGGCGCCGATTTCGTGCAGCACCTCGTTGACCTGATCGATCTGGTCAAGACGCACGGCACTCGACGCGTCCACGACGTGCAGCAGCAGATCGGCGTGAATGGTTTCTTCGAGCGTGGCCCGGAATGCCGCAACCAGTTGGTGAGGCAACTCGCGGATGAAGCCAACCGTGTCGGACACCACCACCTGCCCCACCTCGTCGCCGAGGTAGACGCGCCGCGAGGTCGTGTCGAGCGTCGCGAACAGCTGGTCCGCGGCATACGCCTGGGCTTTGGTCAGGGCATTGAAGAGCGTCGACTTGCCCGCGTTCGTATAGCCGACCAGCGACACCGACATGGTGCGGTTGCGCTCGCGCGCACGCCGCTGCGTGCCGTGCTGGCGGCGCAGTTTTTCGAGCCGCGTCTTGAGCGCCTTGATGCGCTCTCCGATCAGCCGACGGTCGGTTTCAAGCTGGGTTTCACCCGGACCGCGCAGGCCGATACCGCCTTTTTGCCGTTCCAGGTGGGTCCACGCGCGGATCAGCCGCGTGGACAGATACTGCAGTTGCGCCAGTTCAACCTGCAGCTTGCCTTCGTGGCTGCGGGCGCGCTGCGCAAAAATGTCGAGGATAAGACTCGTACGGTCGATCACACGCCTGTTAAGCGCTTGCTCCAGATTACGCTGCTGGGCAGGCGCGAGAGCGTGATTGAAGATGACGAGTTCAATGTCGTTCGCCTCGCACGCAAGACGCAGTTCTTCGACCTTGCCGCTGCCGACGAACATCTTGGCATCGGGACTGGACCGGCGTCCGGTGAGGGTAACGATGGGATTAGCGCCCGCGCTTTGTGCGAGCAGGCTGAGTTCTTCGAGACTGGCTTCGAAATCGATCTTACCGAAGTCGATGCCGACAAGCGCTGCGTTGGTCAAATTGGAGGGTATCAAAATGAAGCGGCCGGGAGAGATCGCCAACGGGCGACGCTACGCCGGCCGCGACGAGAGGTTAGGACTGTTCGGAATCCGGGTGGAAATTCACCGGACGGGCAGGCACCACAGTCGAAATGGCGTGCTTGTAGACCATCTGGGTCACCGTATTCCGGAGCAACACGACGTACTGGTCGAACGATTCGATGTTCCCTTGAAGCTTGATGCCGTTGACCAGATAGATCGACACCGGCACATGCTCTTTACGCAGTGCGTTCAAAAACGGGTCTTGTAACAATTGCCCTTTGTTGCTCATAGCAAACTCCGTATTTTTTTGCAGGTTGACTAAATTGACGACGAAGAAAAAGAAATCCGCCGTCAACCGCTACACTATAGCCGATTTTCGTTTTCGCGCGCGGGACCTGGCCATCCGGCCAAACCCAACACACACGCGGGTTTCAGCCTTTGTCCGCGTAAGGGTTCGTTGATGATCTGAACTCTATGCGCAATGGAGTCCCGGTCAGCCCGAAAGTTTCCCTAAAGCGGTTTTCGAGGTAGCGCTTGTATGTTTCCGTGATCGCGTCGAGCGCGTTGCCGTGGATCACGATGATCGGTGGGTTCTGCCCCCCCTGGTGGGCGTAACGGAGCTTCGGACGCACCGGACCGCGGCGGCGCGGCTGCTGGAATTCCACTGCGTCAATCAGTGCGCGCGTCAATTTCGGCGTGGGCAGCTTGGACATCGCGGCCGCATACGCATCGTCGACCGAGCGCATCAGTGCACCAATCCCGGTCTTCTCGGCCGCCGAAATAAAATGAAATTTGGCGAAGTCGAGAAATTTTAGTTTGCGCTCGAGATCCGCTTTGGTGCGCTCGCGCACATGCGGATCGAGCCCATCCCATTTGTTTACGCCAACAACTAGCGCGCGGCCCTGTTCGACCACGAAACCCGCGATATGCGCGTCCTGATCGGAGATGTCCTGGCGGGCGTCGAGCAGCAGGATCACCACGTTCGCATCCGAGATGGACTGCAGCGTCTTCACCACCGAGAACTTCTCGATCGCCTCGAACACCTTGCCACGGCGGCGCAGGCCAGCCGTGTCGATCAGCGTGTAGGGCTTGCCCTGACGCTCGAAGTCGACGTAGATCGAATCGCGCGTGGTACCGGGCATGTCGAATGCGATCACGCGCTCCTCGCCGACCAGCGCGTTGATCAGCGTCGACTTGCCGACGTTCGGACGGCCCACGATGGCGATCTTGACGCCCCGCGCGGCCTTCTCCTCGTCACTCTCTTCCGGGTGGCCGGCGTAAGCGACTTCCAGCGCCTCGTTAATCATCTCGGTCACGCCGTCGCCGTGCGCCGCCGAAATGGCTCGCGGGTCGCCCAGACCGAGTTCGTAGAAGTCCGCAGCCACGGCGCTGTACTTCATCCCCTCGGCCTTGTTGACGACGAGGAAAATCGGCCGGCCGGTCTTGCGCAGGTAGTCGGCAATTGATTTGTCCTGCGGCGCGAGACCGTTGCGGCCGTCGACGATGAATACGACGATGTCCGATTCCTCAACCGCCTGGCGGGTCTGGCGCGCCATCTCATGGAGGATGCCATCCTTGGCGACCGGCTCGAAGCCGCCGGTGTCGACGACGAGGTACGGCCGTTCGCCCGTACGCCCCTCGCCGTAGTGACGATCGCGCGTCAGGCCCGGCAGGTCGGCAACGAGCGCATCACGCGAGCGCGTGAGGCGATTGAATAGCGTGGATTTCCCCACATTGGGGCGCCCCACAAGGGCAATTACGGGTTTCATCAGATGTTGTTCACGGTGAAACGCGAGGTCGAAATCGACCACCCCGCGCACGACGCCATGCGGCCGCGTCGCGGCTACGTTTGACGCAAATTATCACGAATTCGGCCGGCCCCGGATGCGCGGCATATATGCTCATCCAGGCGGACGTTGGGTTGGCTGTATGGGCGGTGCCGATGCACCGCCGAGTCGCGGACGGGTCAACTCCGGCACCGACGGCAAGCTGATGCCGCCGCGAACGAACAAAACGGACGGTGACGCGGACCGTCGCGGGTTCAACTGCCGGACCAGCCTGGCCGGCAACCCATGTTTCTGCTTCTGCTTGATCTACTTCTATTCGACGCCATTCAACGGCCCTGCGGCGTCCCCTACGGGAGCACTGCGACAAAAACGCGCACGGCCGGCTAAGCCGGCCTGCGCGTCCTGCTGCGTAAGCCTCTCGCTGCGCTTAACGCGGACGGAAACCGTACAGGTCGCCGTCGTGCGTCTGCACCACCAGCGTGTCGCCCGCCAACACTGGCGCAGCGATAATCGCACTGCCGTCGGTCGGCATCCGTGCGACGAACGTGCCGTCGTCACGCGAGAGGAAATGCACAAAGCCCTGGTAATCGCCCAGCACAGCGGCGTGGCCCAGCAGGTACGGCACGCTCACCTGGCGATTCTTCAGCTTGTCGTTGGTCCACAACTGGTTGCCGCTGGTCGCGTCGAACGCGCTCACCACCGACCAGTCATCGCCGCCCACCACCGTGCTTTCATCCTGAGCCAGGCCCGTCGTGCTCGAGAACGCCTTTTCCCACACCGGGTGGCCCGAGTTCGCGTCAAAGCAGCCCATCTGCCCCTGGAACGTCACAGCGCAGGTCTCGGCGCCGACTAGCGTCGGCGGGCCGGTCACGTCATTGATCCGCTCGACTTCGGTCACACCCTTCGGATACGACACCGGCGTTTCCCAGAAGCTGTCGCCAGTCTGGACATTGATCGCCGCGAAGCTGCCGCCCGGGAAGCCGGCCAGCACCGCCTGGGCGCCCGCGAACGTCATGCCTGACGACACGCGCAGATTCAGCGGCACCGCGCGATTGCGGTACACCCACTTTTGCTCGCCGGTTTGCGCGTTGAAGGCGGTAATCTGACCGTCGACCGTGCGCACGATCACAAAGCCGTTACCCACCAGCGGCGGCGAGATGATTTCGCCAGGCGCCGTGTTCTTCCACAGCAGCTTGCCGTCCTCACCAAGCACGTAGACTTCGCCCTTGAGCGCGCCAACCGCGGTCAGCGTGCCGTCGCTACCCACGCCGGCAGACAGATCGCTGCCGACCTTGATGCGCCAGATGTCCTTGCCGGTCTGGGCGTCGATCTTCGCGACCGAACCGTTCGCGCCCGCGGCGTACACCACATTGCCGACCGCCACCGGCGAGAACAGGTAGCGCCCTGCCTTACCGACGCTGGACTTCCAGGCCTGCTGCACGTTCAGCACGGGTTTGAACTCGGTGAGCGGCGTCGGCTCGCGGCGCTCGTCCTTCGTGGATGAGCAAGCCGTCAACAGAAGCACGGTCATCGCACAGGCAACGGGCACAGCGTAGCGTTTCAGCAGATTCATCGGTTGACGTTGCATTTAGGGAGATTAATCAAATGGGACGGGTTGGGCGTCGTGCGACGTTCAACCGCCCAGCGCGTCCAACTTGAACTGGATCAACTGGCGCGTGGATGTATCGGTCTTCGACAGCGAATCGAGCGCGAGCTGATAGGCCGCGCGTGCATCGGCACGCTTGCCTTCGGCTGCGAGCAGATCACCGCGGCCGTTCGCCACTACGCCCTTGAAAGCATCGGACTGCGGTTCAGCCAGCAGCGCCAGACCCTGGTCGTAAGACTTGTCGTCGAGCAGCAGCGAGGCCAGACGGAGCTTCGCGATCTGCTTGAATTCGTCGTCCCTGGCGTGATCGATGGCCCATTGCAACTGGGTCTTCGCACCGGCTTCGTCGCCGCCCGCGTAGAGCGCCTTCGCTGCAACCAGTGCCGTCATCTGCGCATACGCGGTGCCGCCGAACTTGTCTTCCATGTCGCCGGCCACACGGGCCACCATGGACTTGTCGCCGGAGTTCACCGCCTGTTGCACCTGGTCGTACAGCACCGCGGCTTCTGCCGCCTGGTGCCGCTGCCAGTAATTCCAGCCGTTCCAGCCCGCAGACGCGAGCAGCGCCACCAGCACGATCCACGTCGTGGAATTGCCCCACTGGGTCCACCAGGCTTTCAGACCTTCAATTGATTCTTGTTCGTCGTGGTAACTCATCGCCAGGCGATTCCTTCTCTTTTATTACCTTGTATGTGTCGAACCGCATGGCCGACGACATTGCAATCAGTCGTCGCCGTCTTCGGCGGATGCAACCATCGCATTGATTAGAAATTCGGTCAAGTCTTCGGCCGGCACGTTGTATTGCTCGCTCTTACCGCCGTCCTGGCTGGTATTGCGCAACGGCTTCACGCCGATCGTACCGTTAGCAATCTCGTCTTCGCCGAGGATCACCGCAAAGGCCGCCCCGCTTGCGTCGGCACGTTTCATCTGCGACTTGAAGCTCGCCGTCTGGCCATCGGCGCTGCAATGCAGGATCACGTCAACACCGGTATCGCGCAGACGCTCGGCAACGATGAAGGCCTGTTCGCGCGCCGCTTCGCCCTGGTGGACCACGTAGACATCGCAACCTTCGTCTTCCGGCACGAGGTTCTCTTCCTTCAGTAGTTCGAGGATACGCTCGACACCCATCGCCCAACCGCACGCAGCCGTCGGCTTGCCGCCCAACTGCTCGATCAGCGGGTCATAACGGCCGCCGGCCGCCACCGTACCTTGCGCGCCAAGCTTGTCGGTCACCCACTCGAACACGGTCTGATTGTAATAATCGAGACCGCGCACAAGACGCGGGTTGATCGTGAACGGCAGGTTGTTCGCCTTCAGGAGACGCTGCAGTCCTTCGAAGTGCGCGCGCGATGCCTCACCCAGGAAATCGATCAGCTTCGGCGCGTTCTGCGCGACTTCCTGCATGGCCGGGTTCTTCGTGTCCAGCACCCGCAACGGGTTCGTGTAGAGACGGCGCTTCGCTTCTTCGTCTAGCACATCCATGTGCTTTTCCAGATACGCGATCAGCTCGACACGGTGCGCTGCGCGCTCTTCCACGAGCCCCAGCGAATTGATTTCGAGACGAATGCCGGTCAAGCCGAGGTCGTCCCACAAACGCTGGCACATCATGATGATTTCAGCGTCGGTATCCGGACCGGCAAAGCCGAGCGCCTCGACACCCACCTGATGGAACTGGCGATAGCGGCCGCGCTGCGGACGCTCATGCCGGAACATCGGACCGATGTACCACAGACGTTTTGGACCGTCGTACAGCATGTTGTGTTCAATCGAAGCGCGCACAACGGCAGCGGTATTTTCCGGACGCATCGTCAGATTTTCACCGTTCAGCGCGTCGGTAAAGCTGTACATCTCCTTCTCGACGATGTCCGTCACTTCGCCGATACCGCGCGTGAACAGTTGCGTATGCTCGACAATCGGCGTGCGAATGTTCTGGTATCCATAAGAACGGAGCATCGACTTGACGGTCGCTTCGAAAAACTCCCACAGCCCGGCTTCCTGCGGGAGGATATCGTTCATGCCCTTTACACCGGACAATTTCTCGAGCTTTTTCTTCTGTTCAGTCATCTGTGTTCGCTTGATACTTCTCAGTTGAGCGCGGTCGCGCGGCCATAAGTGCGCTCGACGTAGTCGCTCACGATTTGCTGGAATTCTTCGGCGATATGCTCGCCACGCAGCGTCTTGACCTTCTCGCCGTCAATGAACACCGGTGCGGCCGGATTCTCACCGGAACCCGGCAGGCTGATACCGATATTGGCCTGCTTCGATTCACCCGGGCCGTTGACGATGCAGCCCATTACCGCTACGTGCATCTTTTCGACGCCTGGATACTGGTCGCGCCAAACCGGCATCTGCAGACGCAGATACGTCTGAATCTGCGAGGCAAGTTCCTGGAACAGCGTGCTGGTTGTACGACCGCAACCCGGGCATGCGATCACCATCGGAGTGAACGAACGCAGGCCCATCGTCTGCAGGATTTCCTGCCCGACGATCACTTCGCCGGTACGCGGGCCACCCGGCTCCGGCGTAAGCGAGATGCGGATCGTGTCGCCGATACCCTGCTGCAGCAATACCGACAGCGCCGCCGTCGATGCCACGATGCCCTTCGAACCCATCCCCGCCTCGGTCAGCCCGAGGTGCAGCGCAAATTCGCAGCGGCGCGCGAGTTCACGGTACACGGCGATCAAGTCCTGGACGCCGCTCACCTTGCACGACAGGATGATCTTGTTGCGTGCAAGGCCCAACTCCACGGCGCGCTCGGCTGAGCCGATGGCCGACTGGATCAGTGCTTCGTACATCACGCTTTGCGCTTCCCACGGCGTGGAACGCACGGCATTTTCATCCATCATCTTCGCGAGCAGGTCCTGGTCGAGACTGCCCCAGTTGACGCCGATGCGCACCGGCTTGTCGTACTGGATCGCGGCTTCGATCATCTGCGCGAATTGCGTGTCACGCTTGGCGCCATGGCCGACGTTGCCCGGATTAATCCGGTACTTCGACAGCGCTTCCGCGCAGGCGGGGTAATCGCGCAGCAGCAGGTGGCCGTTGTAGTGAAAATCGCCCACGAGCGGCACCGACACGCCCATGCGATCGAGTTGATCGCGCACCGCCGGCACGGCCGCGGCCGCCTCCGGCGTGTTGACCGTGATACGTACCAGTTCCGAACCCGCCTGGGCCAGTTCCTTGATCTGAATGGCCGTACCGATCGCGTCCGCGGTGTCCGTGTTGGTCATCGACTGTACGCGCACGGGCGCGTCGCCGCCGATCGTCACGAGGTTACCCGCCCAGCGGACATCGACAGCATGCGACTTGCGCCGCGCTGCGTGGCCGCCGAAAACTGGCTCGTTCGAACAAATCTGACTGGCAGACTGAATGCTAGATTGGGATTGAGCTTCGGAGTGCATCGAAAAACCCATTTACGCCGCATGCGCCGCGCAACGCGCATGCCGCATGAATTGAAAAAGCCGCGCCCCGGCGGGGCCGCGACACATACCGTATCAAGGCAGCGTCAAGCGCGCCACATTGCCCTTGGCGGACGCATATTTCGCCGGGTCGACCGGCTGCCCGTCGAGCGTCATCGATTCGAGTCCAGCCTTGTTGCCGACCGTGACCTTGAAAGGTCCAACGCCTGACACTTCCTTGTTGTCGCCTGCGTGCACGACGCCGGAGAACAGCTCCTTGCCGTCGGCCTGGCGCACGCTGAACCAGCTATCCTGGGTAACGCGCAGCGCCACGATCGACTGGCCAGCCGCAGCCGCGACTGCGTTCGACGCGCCGTTGGCCGTCGTCGCCACTACCGGCGCGCTGGCAGCCTTCGTCGCGGCCGGGGTCGCCGTCTGCGCAGCTGCCTGCGCGTTGGCTTGAACCCCTGCCTTCGGTGCCGCCCCAACCACCGGTGCCGAACTCGTTACGTCGCCCGTCGGCAGCGGCGCTGGCAGTTGTGCTGCCGATGCTGCATTATCCGTCGCAGCCTGCGTCTCATCCGGTGCCGATGCACCCGGTGCCGCTTCGTCCGCCACGGCTTCGGAACCAGCCGTCTGTCCCTGTGCAACCGCGCCCGACGCGCCACTTGCGTTGCCCGCAGCGCCGTTGGCGTTCGCCCGCAGGCGCGCCAGCCATGCCGACGACTCGCCGCCGTTGGTATGCCACATGCCCAGCGCGATCACCGCGACGATCACCGCCGCGATACCCCACAGCCACGAACGGTGTTTCTGGCCGCTGCCACCCAGCGACAGTGACACCCGGCCGCGCGGCAGATCTCTGCCCGACGAAGCCGGCATCGACAGGTCAGGTTCGGGCACGCCTTTTTCGCGACGCATCGCCTGGGTAAACGGCGCCGGATCGGCGCCGAGCATCTTCGCATAGCTGCGCACCACGCCGAGCGCGAAGGTTGTGTCCGGCAACTGACTGATGTCGCCCGCCTCGAGCGCACGCAGTTTGGCCGACGACACCTTCAACCGGGCCGACACGTCGTCGATCGACCAGTTTTTCGATTCGCGGAGTTGCGTCAGTCGCGCCCCCACCGCCATCAGCGAATCCAACCCCGTCTGCACAGCAGGCTGCACCACAGCCCGGGCGGCTGCCGGCGCCGGATGGTCTGCGTTGGTCCCTGTGTCCTGCGGGTGCGGGTGCTGCGGCTCACTCATCCCAAATCCTTTCGCGTCGATTCTTTTTCACGTGCGAACCGCTGGGGCGACATGCCTCAAGTCGGTTGCGCAGACCGTTTATAACAAAATGTGCGGCCTCGTGTGCCGCTTCCGATCGCTTCTGCAAACTTTCTTTTCAATACCGTGCTGCACGGCAGGTTTTTTTGCGCTTCGCAGCTTCGCGACCCGCACTCCCCGCCGCCGTGCTCACACTGCGCGGACCTCGATCACCCTGGCCGCGCGACCCGTACGCTCAGCAAGACGGGTACGATCATTGACCGCGCCTGCCAACTGGCCGCACGCCGCATCGATGTCGTCGCCGCGCGTCTTGCGCACTGTGGTGACCACGCCCGCGTCCATCAGCACTTGTGCAAACCGCCTGATCTGCTCATTCTTTGAGCGGATCAGACCCGATTCGGGGAACGGATTGAACGGAATCAGGTTGAACTTGCAAGGCACATCGCGCGTCACGGCGAGCAGTTCGCGCGCCTGCGCCTCGCTGTCATTCACGCCGTCCAGCATGCAGTATTCAAACGTAATGAAATCGCGCGGCGCGACTTTCAGATAGCGCTGGCACGCCGCCATCAATTCGCGCAGCGGATATTTCTTGTTGAGCGGCACCAGCATGTCGCGCAGCGGATCAGTCGGCGCATGCAGCGAAACCGCGAGCGCAACTGGCAGATCCGCGCCGAGCCGGTCCATCATCGGCACCACGCCCGAGGTGGAGAGCGTGACGCGCCGGCGCGACAGTCCGTACGCGTTGTCGTCGAGCATCAGGCGCATGGCCGGCACGACCGCGTCGTAATTCAGGAGCGGCTCGCCCATGCCCATCATCACGACGTTCGTGACGACCCGCTCGCCCTTGCCTTCGCCTCCCACTGCCCGGCCGCCCGCCGCGCCAAGCGAGGAACGCAGCGCAAATTCGGCCATACGCAACTGGCCGATAATTTCGCCGGTAGTGAGATTGCGTGAGAAACCTTGTTTGCCGGTGGAACAGAACCGGCAGTTGACCGCGCACCCCGCTTGCGACGACACGCACAGCGTGCCCCGCGTTTCTTCCGGGATGAAGACGGTTTCAACCGCGTTGCTATTACCGACGTCGATCAGCCACTTGCGCGTGCCGTCAGTAGACACGTGATCGCTGACGATGCCGGGCATCGCAATCGTTGCACGCCCCTTGAGCTTTTCGCGCAACGACTTCGCCAGATCGGTCATACCGTCGAAGTCTGCAGCGTTGTACTGGTGAATCCAGCGCTGCAATTGCTTGGCGCGAAACGGCTTCTCGCCCAGGCTGTCGCAATAGGCGACGAGCCCCTGGGCGTCGAGATCGAGAAGGTTGACGGTTGGACTGGTCGTCATATCGAATCCTGCCATTTCAGTGCGAGACTTTCGTTCATGCAACAAGCTGCATGAACGCATGTGCCGTTCGCGCCCGTTCCTGCTGCTTTACCTTACTACTTCGCCGAGCGATTAGCGCGAGTAAACGTTGACTTCCGGGAAGAAGAACGCGATCTCAACCTTGGCCGTTTCCGGAGCGTCCGAGCCATGCACCGCGTTGGCGTCGATGCTATCAGCGAAGTCGGCGCGAATCGTGCCCTTTTCGGCCTTCTTCGGATCCGTTGCACCCATCAGGTCACGGTGCTTCAGGATGGCGTTTTCGCCCTCCAGCGCCTGCACGATTACCGGGCCCGAGATCATGAAGTCGACGAGGTCCTTGAAGAACGGACGTGCAGCGTGCACAGCGTAGAACTTCTCTGCGTCAGCGCGCGACAGATGGACCATCCGTGATGCGATGATCTTCAGGCCAGCGTTTTCGAAACGGCTGTAGATCTGACCGATCACGTTCTTGGCCACTGCGTCCGGCTTGATAATCGACAGGGTGCGTTCGATCGCCATAAAAACTCCAGAAAATTAAGAGGTTACAGATTCAAATGAATCCGCTATTGTAGCATGTTCCGATGTATGATTGTGATTGAACCCTTACGGCACTGAAAGACTCCAACGAGAGTCTGTATTTGTCTGTAATAGGATGCCGCCGGGGATTGAAACTCCCTGCCCCAGCGCTAATCTTAGGGTTGTACAGTACAGGTCAAGCGACTGGCGGCGAACTTGCCGGCCGGCGCTGCATAAACCACGGCGAGTTACTTTGCCTGACGCAAGGAGAAACCATGAACGACCATCCCTATAGCTTCGGCCGCAATGGCGCGGTCAGTACGGCCGAAACCCGCAACCGCGTGCTACGCAATACCTACTGGCTGCTGGCGCTGTCCATGGTGCCGACAGTGCTGGGCGCGTGGGTCGGCGTCGCTACGGGTTTCTCGCTGTTCGCGGCCACCAGCCCGGCCATGAGCATGCTGGCGTTCTTCGCCATCGCCTTCGGCTTCATGTTCGCCATCCAGCGCACCAAAGACAGCGCGGTCGGCGTGTTCGTGCTGCTCGGCTTCACGTTCTTCATGGGCCTGATGCTCTCGCGCATGCTGAGCTTCATCCTCGGCTTTTCGAACGGTCCTTCGCTGATCATGATGGCGTTCGGCGGCACGGGTGTGATCTTCGCCGCCATGGCCACCATTGCAACGGTCAGCAAGCGTGACTTTTCGGGCCTCGGCAAGTGGCTGTTCGTGGGCGTGATCGTGTTGCTGCTGGCCATGGTCGCGAACATGTTCCTGCATCTGCCCGCGTTGATGCTGACGGTGTCGGTGCTCGCTATCGTGATCTTCTCGGCGTACATGCTGTTCGACGTGCAGCGCGTCGTGAACGGCGGCGAGACGAACTACATCACGGCCACGCTGGCCATTTACCTCGACCTGTACAACGTGTTCGTGAACCTGCTGGCGATCCTCGGCATCTTCGGCGGCAACCGCAACTAAGCGGGCGCCGCAGACAGTGCGGGCTGACGCAATAGGCGGCCCGCCAGCCAGAAGGCAGTATTCGCTGTAACGGCCGGTAACCGGCTCAGTGCACGCATTAAAAAACGCCCATGACAGACAACTGCCATGGGCGTTTTCTTTTGCGCTCGCGCAGCTGCGATGCGATGCGATGCGATGCGATGCGATGCGATGCGGTCAGAGGATAACGGGCTCGCTCACAGACTCAGCCAGTCGAATCCGTCATCCTGCGAGGCCACCACGACTTCGGTGGCCGCTGCACCGAGCACGCCTGCCATAGCCGCCCGCGCGAGTTCCGGAGAGTTGTTCTGCTGGCTCAGGTGCGCGGCGATCAGATGACGCAAGCGCGAACGATCGAGCGAGGCGAGGATTTCTGCCGCGGCCTCGTTATTCAGGTGACCATGATTGCCGCCGATACGCGCCTTCAGCGACTGCGGATAGCGGCTCTGCGCGAGCATCCGGACATCGTGATTGCACTCGAGCACCAAGGCGTCGCAGCCGTTCAGCACGGTGCTGATGTGAGGCGTCGAAGTTCCGACGTCAGTCAGCACGCCGAGGCGCCCTGCGCCATCGGACAGCACATACTGCAAGGGTTCGCGCGCATCGTGGGGAACGGTGTAGGGCAACACGCTGAGGTCGCCGATCGTGACCGCCTCG
>JBEKNG010000058.1:0-13474 GCA_049523075.1 Paraburkholderia sp. | reverse complement strand
GGGCGGCTCGACGCGGTCAATATCCTCGATACGGACTGCGCGATTATCACCAGCATCGACATCGATCACACCGAATACCTCGGCGATACCCGCGAGAAGATCGCTTTTGAGAAGGCCGGCATCTTCCGCCCCGGCAAGCCGGCGATCTGCGCCGACCCCGTGGCTCCGCAGACGCTGATCGACCATGCGGAGAAGATCGGCGCCGATCTGTGGCTATTCGGCCGCGATTTCCGCTATGAAGGCCAGGTGGGTAGCGAGCGTCAGCAGTGGAGCTATGTGGGCCGTACCATGCGTCGTTCGGCACTCGCGTATCCGGCGCTGCGCGGTGCGAACCAGCTCATCAATACCTCGGCGGCGCTGGCGGGTCTCGAGTCCTTGCGCGACCGTCTGCCGGTTTCTGCGCAGGATATTCGCCTCGGCCTTGCCAACGTCGAACTGGCGGGCCGTTTTCAGGTGCTGCCGGGCAAGCCGTCGATCGTGCTCGATGTCGGCCATAACCCGCACGCAGCCGCCGTGTTGTCGCAGAATCTCGGCAATATGGGCTATTTTCCGTACACGTACGCTGTATTTGGCGCGATGCACGACAAGGACATTGCTGGCGTGATCGAACACCTGAAAGGAGAGATCGATCACTGGTGCGTGACCGACCTGCCGAGCCCGAGAGCAGCGACTGCGCAGGATCTCGAAGCGGCCCTACGGGAGTGTGGCGTGACCGATGGCGCCGATAGCAGTGTGACGCGCTTCGCCTCGCCGGCGGAGGCTTTTCAAGACGCGCTAAACCGAGCCACGGAGAATGATAGAATCGTGGTTTTCGGCAGTTTCTATACGGTAGCCGGCGTGATGGCCTATCGTAAATCGCAGCAACACTGAACGGGCGGCAGCCTCGAAACAAGCCATTCATGGGAATTTTCTCGTTCGGCAAGAAAGACGACGCGCCTACCCGGCGTGGCGCAAACACCAGTTCCACCCGGGCCGCCCGTGGCGAGCGCGTGGAGCGGCGGACCCGCCGCACGGAACGGCCTGACGCCGATGCGATGCTGCTAGACCCCACGCTGCCCGAAAAGCAGCGTGCGCGCCGCCGCCTCGTAGGCGCGATCGCGATGGTGGTCGCAGCTGTGGTGATTTTGCCCATGGTGCTCGATTCGCATCCGAAACCTGTCACCGACGATATCGCCATCGATATCCCCAATCGTCCGGCGCCCAAAGCGGCCGCCGACGATGAAGACACCCAGGCGGGTGTCGCACCCGACAATCCGGCGCCTGATAGCACCGCCAACAGTTCGCTTGCAGCCTCCGGCGTGGCTCCGGCCCCGGCAGCCCCTGCCACGGCGAATGCCATGACGCAGCAAGGTGCGGTAGCGGCGTCGGCTGGCAAGACCAGCAAACCGCACACGCCCGTGGTCGCCGCGAATACGTCGCCTGCCACGCCGACACCCGCTCCGGCCAAACCTGCCAAGCCCGTCAAAACACCGTCCGCGCCGATCCAGAGCGCCGCCAACCCGTCCGCTAATGACGCCGACAGCACCGGTACCGGCGCGGCAGATGCCGATTCCGGCACGCCAGCGTCGCCGCCGGGCAGCCGTTTCGCGGTGCAGTTGGGCGCATTCCCGGACGATGCCAGCGCGAAAGCCTGGGCGTCCAAGTTGAAAGCGGCGGGTGTGCCCGCATATACCGAACGTCGGAAGCAGGTGGATGGCACAACCCAGACGTTGTTGCGTGCCGGCCCGTTCGCGGACCGCGCCGCCGCGACGGCCGCGATCGCGAAGGTTCGCGCAGCTGGGCTGACGTCGAGCTCGAACAACGGCTCGGCACAGTAAGTCAGCGATGTTCACTGCCTTCGACTACGCTGTAATGGCGGTGATAGGTTTGTCGGCCCTGCGGGGCACCTGGCGTGGCTTCCTGTCCGAGATGTTCGGGCTCATCGGCTGGGTTGCAGCGTTTTTGATTGCCTGCCATTTCGTTAGCTATGTGGTGCCGTATATGCCGGCCAGGTGGCCGGGCGGCGCGCTGACCCAATGGCTGCTGGCCTTTGCCCTGCTGATCATCGGCGTGATGCTGGTGGTGGGCGTAGCCAATGCGCTACTGAGCCGGCTCGTGCAGGCATCCGGTTTGAGCGGCGTGGACCGCTCGCTGGGTTTGATGTTCGGCCTCGTTCGCGGGGTCATCCTGGTGCTGATTCTGGTCGCCCTCGCAGGCCTGACCGAACTGCCCCAGCAGGAATTCTGGCGCAACGCCTTGCTGCGGCCCTACGCGGTGCAAGGCGTGCACGAACTGAAACCGCTGCTTCCCGAGACACTCGCTGCTTACGTCCGTGTGTGACGAACAGGCGAGCCGTTCAAGAAAGCACGCAGGACACCGGCGCGATCCGGATGCTTCCCCGGCATCGGCCGCCGTTACGAATTTCGTACCTTTGAAGGACATGCCATGTGCGGCATCGTAGGCGTAGTTTCCCAATCCCCGGTCAATCAGCTGATCTATGACAGCCTGCTGCTCCTGCAGCACCGCGGTCAGGACGCAGCCGGTATTGCGACGGCGGACGGTAGTAATTTCCACATGCATAAGGCCAACGGCATGGTGCGCGACGTGTTCCGCACGCGCAACATGCGTAGCCTGCCCGGCACCACCGGTATCGGCCAGGTGCGTTACCCGACGGCCGGGTCCGCGTCGAGCGAAGAAGAAGCACAGCCGTTCTACGTGAACGCGCCGTTTGGCATCATCCTCGCTCACAACGGCAACCTGACCAACTGGCAGCAACTGAAAGACGAGATGTTCCGCGTCGATCGCCGCCACATCAACACCAATTCCGACACCGAAGTGCTGCTCAACGTGCTCGCGCACGAACTGCAGCTCTCCAGCTCCGGCCTGCAACTCGATCCGGCTGCCGTGTTCAAGGCGGTCTCGGGCGTGCATCGCCGCGTGCACGGCTCGTATGCGATCGTCTCGCTGATCGCCGGTTACGGCCTGCTCGCCTTCCGTGATCCGTTCGGCATCCGCCCGCTGTGCCTCGGCAAGCAGGAAACGGCGCATGGCGTCGAGTGGATCGTGGCCTCGGAATCGGTGGCGATTGAAGGTATCGGCTTCGAGTTCGTGCGCGACGTGGCGCCGGGCGAAGCGATTTTCATCGACATCGAAGGCAATCTGCACTCGCAGCAATGCGCGACCAACGCCAGCCTGAACCCGTGCATTTTCGAACTCGTGTACCTCGCGCGTCCGGACTCGGTGCTCGACGGCGTGCCGGTCTACAACGTGCGCCTGCGCATGGGCGATTACCTCGCCGAGAAAATCAAGCGCGAATTGCCGGATGTACCGATCGACGTGGTGATGCCGATTCCCGATTCGTCGCGCCCCGCTGCGATGCAGGTCGCCAAGAAGCTCGGCGTCGAGTATCGCGAGGGCTTCTTCAAGAATCGTTATGTGGGCCGCACCTTCATCATGCCGGGCCAGGCGGTGCGCAAGAAGTCGGTGCGCCAGAAGCTCAATGCGATGGCGATCGAATTCAAGGGCAAGAACGTGCTGATCGTCGACGATTCGATCGTGCGCGGCACCACCTCGCACGAGATCGTGCAGATGGCGCGGGATGCCGGCGCGAACAAGGTGATCTTCGCCTCGGCAGCGCCGCCGGTGAAGTTCCCGAACGTCTACGGTATCGACATGCCGACGCGCGGCGAACTCGTCGCCCATGGCCGCACGGACGAAGAAGTCGCGCGCATGATCGGCGCGGATCATCTGGTGTACCAGGACGTCGACGCACTCAAGCAGGCCGTGCGCGATACCAACCCGGCGCTGAAGGAATTCGAAGCGTCGTGCTTCGACGGCAACTACATCACCGGCGACGTCACGACCGAGTACCTCGATCGCATCGAAACGGCCCGTCTCGCACCGTCCGCGCAATCGGACCGCGACGCCGCCAGCGAAGCGATGGAAGGCGGTGCGGCGCGTTCGCAGCTGCACTTGCAGTTATCGGTGGAGTAAAGACGGTCCCAAACCTGGCGTTTCGCGCCAGGCCCCCGAGGGGGACAGGAAAATTTGGGGCGGCCCTGCGTTTTGTTGCGCGCATGTATGAGGGCGGCGTGTGGCGGCCATGCACGCCGTGCGCCCAGCGTGTTAGCATGATGGCTTGCGTCGATTTGAACTCAGCTTGCGGACGCGGGGCAACCCAAAACAGCTAAAGCGAACGGTGGAAAAAGCAGTAACCGTCCGCCGCCGCTCCAGCTTTCCCCCGCACATGAAGCCCGCTTATGCCGACGCAAAGCGGGCTTTTTTGTTGCCGGCGCGTTTGACGTTCAGCGTGGTGATGAACGATCAACAGTAAGCGTCGGTCTGGAAAACGTGGCAACACGTGACGACACGTGGAAAATGGAACTAGAACCAACATGGACGACTCTCTGAACTTCGACACCCTCGCAGTCCGCTCGGGCACGCTGCGCAGCGACTTCAACGAGCATTCGGAAGCGATTTTCCTGACGTCGAGCTTTATGTTTACAAGCGCCGCCGACGCCGCCGAACGCTTCAAGAATTCCGAGGACAATTACACGTACTCGCGCTTCACGAATCCCACGGTCACGATGTTCCAGGACCGTCTGGCCGCGCTCGAAGGCGGCGAGGCGTGCATCGCGACGGCCTCGGGCATGGCCGCGATCATGTCGGTGGTGATGTCGGCGTTGCAGGCGGGCGATCACCTCGTTAGTTCGCGGAGCCTGTTCGGTTCGACGCTCGGCATGTTCTCGCAGATCTTCAGCAAGTTCGGCATCACGACCACCTTCGTCGATCCGACTGATCTGGACGCGTGGAAAAACGCCGTGCGTCCCGAGACGAAGATGTTCTTCCTCGAAACGCCGTCGAACCCGCTGACCGAGATCGCCGATATCGAAGCGATCGGCAAGGTTGCCAAGGCGTCGAATGCGCTGTTCGTCGTCGACAACTGTTTCTGCAGCCCGGCGCTGCAGCAGCCGCTGAAGCTCGGCGCGGATGTCGTGATGCATTCGGCCACCAAGTTCCTCGACGGCCAGGGTCGCGTGCTCGGCGGCGCGCTGGTCGGCTCGAAGCAATTCATCATGGAAAAAGTGTTCCCGTTCGTACGCAGCGCAGGACCGACCTTGTCGGCGTTTAACGCGTGGGTGTTGCTCAAGGGCATGGAAACGCTGTCGCTGCGCGTTGAAAAGCAGTCGGATAACGCGCTGGAAATCGCGCGCTGGCTGGAAGCGCATCCGGCTGTGAAGCGTGTGTTCTATCCCGGGCTGGAATCGCATCCGCAGTACGAGATTGCCAAACGTCAGCAGAAGGCCGGGGGTGCGGTTGTGTCGTTCGAGTTGAAGGGCGATACGCCCGAAGCGCAGCGTGCGAACGCATGGCGCGTGATCGACGGCACGAAGATCTGCTCGATCACCGCCAACCTCGGCGATACGCGTACGACGATCACCCATCCTGCTACGACGACGCACAGCCGCATTACGCCCGAAGCACGTGCGGCTGCGGGCATTACGGAAGGGCTGATTCGTCTCGCCGTCGGACTGGAGAACGCGGGCGATATCCGCAATGATCTCGCGCGTGGGTTGGCGGGGTAAGCTGGAACGAGAGCTTGGGTGGCAGCGCTACCGCACGGTAGCCGCCTTACCTGCTTCAGCGAACTCGAACAGCGAGGCCGTAGAAGGTGCGGTCTGCGTCTGATTTACCGAGGCGGCTTACCGAGGCGGTTCACAGATGTGATTCACCGCGGTGGTCGCGCATCATCCCATCAGTGGCGCACGGTGCGCCACTGACCGGGTGCGAGCCCGAAACGCCGCGTGAATGCGTGCGTGTAAGCGCTCTGGTCGCCGAAGCCGACTGCGAGCGCGATGTCGGTCAGCGAACGGCGTGGATCAGCGAGCAGCGTGATCGAGATATCGAGCCGCAGACGCTGCAGATAGCGATGCGGTGTCTCGCCAAACGCTTCAATGAATAACTGATGGAAGCGGCGCATGCCGAAGCCGCAATGCGTGGCGAGATCGGCGACGCGCAGCGGTTCCGGGAGATGCGCGCGAAGCCAGCGGTCGATGCGCGCGAAATCGAGCCCCGCGCCAGGCGCGCCGCCGAAAGCAACAGATTGCGTCGTGCCAGCGTCCGCCAGCATGGCCGCGCACAGACGCGCGGCGGCATCCCAGTGAAAACGCCGCGTAGCCGGATCGTCACCCGCTTGCATCCCGCTCGTCGCGCGGGCAGCGATCCGATGCACGAGCTGCGTCAGTGGCGCATCCACTGATACCGCCCGTGCGTGGTCAAACAAACGCTCCGGCACCGCGAGCGACGTCGCAGGCAGATCCAGCACCAGTTGCCTGTTTTCGCCGACACCCGCGTAGTCGTGCTGCGCTCCGGCCGGAATCAGCCACGCCGAACGGGAATCGATCAGTTGACCGACCCCGTCCACGGTCATCACCATCGCACCGTCGAGCCCCAGCACGACCTGATGAAAGTCGTGCACATCCGTTGCCTCGATCGCGCCGTAACGGCGTAACGAAACGCTAGGGGCGGAGATGGCAGCGTGGCTCATCCGCAACCTGAAAACTTAGACTTCGAGCAGTTCGACTTCGAACACGAGCGTCGCATTCGGCGGAATGACGCCGCCTGCACCGCGCACGCCGTAGCCGAGTTGCGGCGGAATCGTCAGCTTGCGCACGCCGCCAACCTTCATGCCCTGCACGCCTTCATCCCAGCCCTTGATGACCATGCCGCCGCCCAATACAAAAGCGAACGGATCGTTACGGTCCTTGCTCGAGTCGAACTTCTGGCCGTCGGTCAGCCAACCGGTGTAATGCACGCTGACCGTCTTGCCGGCGACGGCTTCAGCGCCGGTGCCTTCGGTCAGGTCTTCGTATTTGAGGCCGGATTCGGTAGTCACGGTCGACATGAGTTGCTCCTTAATACAGGTCGTAAAAAGCGACATTGTAGGCGTGTTGGCAGCGCGCCGCCCAGATCTCCGGGTTTGGCTGCGAGTTCTGATGCGCTTGCGAATCTGCAGAGGCCCGGGCGGGTACGCAGCCTGCTTCATGATCGAGCGTGCCTATAATGAGAGTTCCTTCCAATTCCGTGTACTGCCTGAGAGGGCCTCGATCGTGACAACGTCTCCCACCGGAACCGGCAGCGGCCAGCAAGCCGCGTCGGGCGTCTCCTTGTCCGAACGCACCGCGCATCTGTGCGCGGAGGCCGCGCTGTTCATGCGCGACCACGTACTCTCATTGGTATCGCATGACCTGCGCGGTCCGCTTAATGCGATCCATAGCTGGGCCTACGTGCTCGAACGCAAACTCGACGCCAACGACCCGGCCGCGCAGCGCGCCATTGTCGGGATCCGCAGTGGGGTGGATCAGCAGGTCAAGCTACTGGAAACGATCGTCGATACGACTCGCGCCGGCACCAGGACGCTGGCGCTCGTGCGCGAGCCGTTCGCGTTGCAGGCGTTGTTCTCGGATTCGGCTGACGAGGTCCGCGCAGGCCTTGCGAGGTCGCGCGGCGTGTCGGTCGCCTTCGAATCGGGACTCTCTACCGAGCAATTCAACGGCGACCGCGAACGTCTTGCCGCAGCTCTGTGGCTGATGCTCACGTTCGCGGTGGAGGCCAGCGCGAATAGCGCGAAGGTCACGCTCGCCTCGAGCGCCGACGCCACCGCATGGCACGCCGTCATCACCTACGAGGCGACCTTGGCCGCACTCGACGATGCTGCCGTCCCTCATCTGCTCGAACCGTTCGCTCGCACCCAGGCACGAGCGCCGCGCGAAGCGGGACGGATTGCGTGGGTGCTTTCGCTGTGCAAGCGCGTCGCGGAGGCCCATGGCGGCACCTTCGAGCAAGGCGAGATGCAGGACGGCCAGGCTGCGACGCTTGCGCTGCACATACCACTCGTCACGGCTTGACGGCCAGGCTGCGACCTTTTTGTCGCCTGTCTGCCTGCCTGCGTCGCGGCTAAACTTTCATTTAGCTTTCGTCATCTATACTGACAACTTTTGTTGCCGGAGCCCTTTCTCGTGATTCAGGTCGTCGCCCTTATTGGTGCGTTGCTGCTCGTCGCGCTCAACGGATTCTTTGTTGCGGCCGAATTCGGTCTGGTGAAGCTGCGGCAGACGCGGGTGCAGAGCCTTGCCGCGATACACGGCATGCGTGGCCGTCTGCTCGGAAAGGTGCACGGACATCTCGACGCCTATCTGTCCGCCTGTCAGCTCGGCATTACGCTCGCATCGCTGGGTTTAGGCTGGATCGGCGAGCCGGCCTTCGCGGACCTGCTAACGCCGGTGTTCAGCTTGCTGGGTATCGAATCGGAAAAGGTGATCCACGGTGTCTCGTTGTTCTTCGCGTTCTCGTGCATCTCGTTCCTGCATATCGTGGTGGGCGAGCTGGCGCCGAAGTCGCTCGCCATCCGTCAATCCGAGAAGGTGTCGCTGTGGGCCGCCACGCCGCTCTATGGGTTCTACTGGGCAATGTACCCGGCAATCTGGTTGCTTAACACCAGCGCGAACGCGGTTCTCCGCCTGGCGGGGCTGACGGCGGATCATGGGGGCGACGCGCATTACTCAACCGATGAGCTGAAGCTCATTCTGCGCGGCCGCCGCGCCAACGTGGCGAGCGGTATAGGCGCAGCGGACGGTGCGTACAGTCAGGACGAATGGAACACCATCGCGCACTCGCTGGATTTCTCACGCATGACGGTCTCCGATCTGATGCGCCCGGCCTACGAGATGGTGGGACTGCGGCGCGATCTGCCGTTGCGCGAAAACATGCAGGTAGTCGCACGGCATCGCTTCAGCCGCTATCCGCTGTTCGAGGATGCCTCGGGCGAACGCGTGGCCGGCATGCTTCACCTGAAGGATCTGCTGCTGGCGCGCCACGCAGGCAGCACGCTTGACGATCTCTCGAACTATGTCCGGCCGGTTCAGTACGTGAAGCCGGAAATGCCAGCGCTGGAACTGTTCCGGCGCTTTCGCAAGGGTGCGCCGCATATGGCCCTCGTCGGACACAAGAACGCGGCGCCGATCGGCTTTCTCACGCTCGACAATCTGCTCGGCGCGCTGGTCGGGCAAATCCACGACGAATTCCGTCAGGGTGATGCCGACTGGACCCGCATGGACGACGGCACGTTGATGGGCAAGGGCAGTTTGCCCGTAGTGTCGCTGGAGCGGGCGCTGGGAATCGATATTGACGAAGGCCGCGCCGAATCGGTTGGTGGACTGGTGATTCAGGCGCTCAACGATCTTCCGAACGAGGGGCAGCGGGTCGAGTTTGATCGCTTCGATATCGTCGTCAAGAAGATGAAGGGGCCGCGCATTCTGCTGGTGCGGGTCTATCCGAAGAGCTTCGATGATGAGGGTGGCTGATCTGCGTTGACGTAGTTCATCGAGCGGCGGTCCTCGCTTCGCCGGCGCCGCTCCACTCGCGGCGCATCATGAATTCCAGAGCCCGGTTAAAATCGCCCTTCGACACCATCCGGGGGGCGCCATGGGATATCTGCTTGTGCTGTTCGTAGGGCTGCTGGCGGGCATGCTGAGCGGCGTGATCGGCACAGGTTCATCCATGATGCTGATGCCCGTGCTTGTCATGTTGTTCGGGCCGCAACAGGCCGTGCCGATCATGGCGATCGCTGCGATCATGGGCAATCTGGGCAAGATTCTGGCGTGGTGGCGTGAAGTCGACTGGCGGGCCTGCGCGGCGTATTGCTCAACTGCCGTGCCCGGCGCGGCGCTGGGTGTGCGTACGCTGCTCGCGTTGCCGCCGCATGCGGTTGAGCTCGCACTCGGCCTCTTCTTCCTCGCCATGGTGCCGACACGGCGCTGGCTGGCGCGCCGTTCGATTCAATTCTCTCTGCTGCATCTCGCGCTGATTGGCGGCGTGGTGGGTTTCCTGACGGGCATCGTCGTATCAACCGGGCCGATCACCGTGCCGGTGTTCATGTCGTACGGGCTCGTAAAAGGCGCATTTCTCGCGACGGAAGCAGCCGGATCGCTCGCGGTGTACGGCACCAAAGTCGCTGTATTCAAGCACTTTGGCGCATTGCCGTTGCATGTTGTGTTGGATGGTCTGATTACCGGTTCGGCACTGATGGCAGGCTCGTTCGCCGCGCGCTATGTCGTGGTTCGCATGAGTGCCCGCACCTTCAAGCTGGTGGTCGACGGCTTGATGCTGTCCTCTGGACTTTCGCTGCTGTGGGCCGCAGCAAGATAGTCTCGATCCACGGACCCCTCAGCCGATAGAGGCTTCGAACACGCGCCGGTAGTTGCCGCCGAGGAGTTCGCCATCCTGAGGAGTTCGCCAGACTTCGATACGCTTGCGCTCGGTAGTGACGTGTGTAACGACTGTGTCGGTGACGACGGTCAGACAGATGACGTTCATGCGGTCGGCGCCGCTGCGTCGGGGCGGTTAGGAACACCGGGCGGCTAGGGTCTGGCGGAAGCTGAAATGTATGGGGCGCCCCTCAAGCCCGCGGCACCCCATCCTCCACCAGCACCGCCACCGGCATCGCCGCGAGCGCATCGCGCAGCAACAGCAGGCCGTCATCCTCGACCTTGGGCGCAGCGGTGCTCATCCAGTCGAAGAGCGAGCGCGAGGTCAGCTCAGCGGGCATCTCGACCGCCGTATCCTCCCACCGCGCTGCGTCGACGAGTGGCAAGTCGTTGCCCTCGTCCAGCAAGCCCGCAGCGAGATGTGTCACGATGGTCACGGCCCACGCGTTGGCATGCCTTCGCGCAAACGCGATCACCTGTGCCGCGTGCTTGCCCTTCACAGTCAGAGGCAAATACGCGCCCTCGCTCAGCAATTCCGGCAGATGCGCACGCAGCGCCAGCAAGCGCTGCACAACGGCCAGTTTCACACGTCCATTGCGCCAGTCAGACAGAAAGTCCGACGGCGGCGTTTCAACCAGCCACGCCGCACGTTGCGCAAAATCGACGGGGCGGCGATTGTCCGGATCGACCAGACTGAAATCCCACAGCTCGGTGCCTTGATACAGATCGGGCACGCCGGGCGAGGTGAGTCGCAGCACGGTCTGCTGCAAGCTGTTGATCGCTCCTGCCTGGCTGATCCGTGTGACCAACGCGGAGAGCTCATGCAGGAAGCCGTCGCGCCGTTGCGGCGCGAGGATATCGAACAGGAAGTCCCGGCACGCCTTCTCATACGTTTCGTCGGGCGCAAGCCAGGACGTGCGCAACTTCGCTTCGCGCAGCGCCTTCAGCTGCCATTGCGCGACTCGTTCCGCGAGCTCCTTGATGCCGGCTTCGTTATCGGGCGCGAGCTCGGGCGGCCAGCAACCCACCAGGGTTTGATACAACATTGCCTCCGCTGCCGGGCCTGGCGCCCAGTCGTGATCCAGTGCGGCCAAACTGCCGTCGAACGCGCGACGCTGCGGCGCGTTCAACGTCGACCATGCGCGCAGCGTCGCGCTCCAGTCATGCGCGATCTCGCTGAGCACCGCAAGACGTGCGCGCACGTCCTCACCGCGTTTGTGATCGTGCGTGGCGGTCGCTAGCATCGCGTGTGGAAAGCGGCGCCCGCGTTCGAGGTTGGCGGCGTGAAAATCCTCGACCGAGAGCGCAAACTCGCCTGGGTCCGAACCCACTTCGTTGCGCGACAACAGGCGGCCATAGCGGTAACAGGCAGTGTCCTCGACCGCTTTCGCAGCCACTGGAGCAGTCAATTGCGAAAACAGCGTCTGCGCAGTACGACGGGACGATCCCGCGTGATTGAACGGCTGTCCATTCGCACCTTGCTGCGCGCTGGCGCCCGGGCCCTGACGAGCCGGTGCCGCGTCTTCGGCGGCGCCGTTGCCCAACCAGGCATCGACCTGTTCCAGCACACCGTAATCGGCGGGCGAGAGCGATTGCCTCGCGCCGGCTAGTGCCTGATTGAAATAGACGTTGTCGGCCTCCGAGCGCAAACCGCTCTGCGGATAGATGCGATACACCGGAAAATGCACCACGAGTTCGGTCAGCACGCGTCGCAATGCGGTGAACGTGAAATCGCGTGTGGTGATCGAATCGCGGGCGATCCGGTGCAACGCGCGCGCTGCGCGGTCCAGTTCCGCGGAGAGGTTTTCCGCGAGGATCTTGCGCCGCGCCGGCAGTGCTTCATCGGCAAAGCTCGCGCTGCGTCCGGTCAGTTCGGCCCATGTCGCGGCGAGCGGTTCAGCCCCCGCCGGGTCGTGCAGCAGCGCGCCGACGTCGTTCATGAAGTCGTAGCCGGTTGTACCGTGAATCGGCCAGTCATCGCGCAAAGGCTCGCCGCGTCCGAGGATTTTCTCGACCACGATATACGGCTCGCCGTCGCGCAGTTCGCCGAGGCGTTGCCGCAGCCGCTGGCAATATTCGCGTGGTTCGGCGAGACCATCCACATGGTCGATCCGCACGCCGTCGATCAAGCCTTCTGCATAGAGGCGAAACGGCAGCGCGTGGACCGCGTCGAACACCTCGGGCCGCTCGACCCGGATGCCGGCCAGCGTGCTGATGTCGAAGAAGCGCCGCCAGTTCACTTCGTCCGACGCCGTGCGCCACCACGCGAGCCTGAAATGCTGGCGCTCGAGCAGCCGATGCAGACGGTCGCGCGAAGCGGACTCGCCCGGCGCATAGTTGGCCAGGGCGGCTTCAATCGCCGCCATGCCGTTCTGCGCGACAAATTCGCGCAACAACTCGCGCGCTTCCGCGGCGCGCGGCTGGTCAGCGGGCTGCGTTGTGAAGCCCTGGAAGCGCTCGGCGAGGGCGCCAAGATCCGCGCGCTCGGCACTCTGCAGAATCGCTGCGTAATCGACCGGGCATATGGGGCCTACGTGCGGTCCGTAACCCACGTAGAAGTGTCCCGTTTGCGCAGCGAAGCGCAGCTCGATGCGTCCGGCTGCGAGTTCGTCGCCGTATGACGCTCCCAGGCACGGCATCAGCACCTTGCCGCGTAGTGCCGGATCGGGCGAATGCCAGTCGATGTCGAAATGGCGTGCATATGCGCCATGGCGTCCCCATTCAAGAATATCGAGCCACCATGCGTTGCTTGATCCGCCCACGCCCATGTGATTCGGCACCACGTCGATGATCAGCCCCATGCCGCGTTCGCGCAGTTTCTCGACCAGTCGTTTGAGACCTGCTTCGCCGCCGCATTCCGCGCTGATCTCGCTGTAGTCGACGGTGTCGTAGCCGTGCATCGAACCCGGTTCGGCCGTTGTCACCGGCGAGGCGTAGAGGTGACTGACACCGAGCGCCGCAAAGTACTCGACGTGCGCCAGTGCGTCGTCGAACGTAAAGCCCTTGTGAAACTGGAGCCTGAGTGTGGAACGCGGGACGGTCATGGTGTTTCGGTCCCCGAAGAATCAATAGTGGACGCAGAAGCGGACGCGGGAACGGTGGTGCTGCGGGCGCGCTCGACCGCGAGCAGGCGGTCGCAGAAGGTCGGCTCGGCGAACAGTTCGTCGACCGGCAACGCGAGGCGTCGCCGCCAGTTCGGATGCTCGTTGATCGAGCCTGGCAGATTCGGT
>JBEKNG010000057.1:0-13588 GCA_049523075.1 Paraburkholderia sp. | reverse complement strand
CGAGTCGACGACGTCTATGCGCAGCGGCGGCGGCTGGGACGCGCCGTTGATGTACTCTGTAGTCCTACGTATGGTGGAGCAACCAGGCCGGGACTCACACAGGTACACGGCCTGCATTGCCCACCCGTCACGACGCGCTCTCGTCAATCGAAGGCAGACTGAACTGGAAAGTGGCACCGTCCCCGGCATTGCTGGAAGCCCACACCCGTCCTCCGTGGGCTTCAATGATCGATCGGCAGATTGATAGCCCCATGCCCATTCCGTTCGGCCTCGTCGTGAAGAAAGCGTCGAACAGCCGGTTTGCATTAGTCGGATCGATGCCCGTGCCAGAGTCCTGTACGGCGACAACCACGTGCCCCTCTTCGTGCACACCGGACTTGATCAGTAGTTCGCGTCGCTCGTCGGCGATGTCGGCCATCGCCTGGATAGCGTTCATGACCAGATTGACGAGCACTTGCTGAAGCTGGACCCGATCGCCGAGCACCGGAGGCAATTCGGCGGCGAGCTTGAGGCGCAACGAAACGCGATGGTTGAGAACTTCGCGCTGAACCAGGGACACGACGTCATTGAGAACCTCGTTGAGTTCCAGCCGCGTCTTCTGCGGGGCATCCCCTCTGGTGAGCGAGCGGACACGCAGGACGATTTCGCTCGCGCGCCTGCCTTCGGCGATCATAAGCTCCACACAGGCCAGCACCTCCTCCGGCTGCGGCGTCCTGTTGCCGAGCCATCGCAGGCAGGCTTCGCCGCTGGTCACGATTGCAGCGAGCGGCTGGCCGACTTCGTGGGCAATGGATGCACTTAGTTCCCCAAGGCTGGTCAGGCGAGTTGCATGAGCGAGTCCCGCCTGCAATGCGAGCAACTGCTCCTCCGCCCGCAACGCCTCGACCCGACGTGTTGCAAGCTCCGCCTCGGCCTCCTTGCGCTCGGTCAAATCAAGCACGAAAGCGACACCTTGGCGCGTGTCTTTTTCGAACATCGCCCCGCCGATCAGCACCGACACGCGACTGCCGTCCTTTCTGAAGAACTCCTTCTCGTAGGGCTGTAGCGTCCCCGTAAGATTGAGCTCTGGCACCGACCGCTGTCTGGTGCGATCGAGCCACTCCGGCGGCGTCAGGTCCGTCCAGCGCATAAGCCCCGACGCGAGGTCCCCACGCTCGTATCCCACGATACGGAGAAATGCGTCATTGGCCTCGAGAATCTCACCTGCCAGGTCCCAGATAAAAATGCCGACAATGTTGGCGTCGACGAGGCGCCGGATCCTCGCTTCGCGTTCCGCAAGATCGCGGTACAAGAGCGCGTTCTCAAGAGTGATCGCGGCCTGCGAGGCCAGCAGTTCGAGGACCGTCACGCGTTCAGGCGTGAACGCGTGCGTGGCCAGATTGTTCTCCAGATACAGCACGCCGATCAAGTCGGAACGCCGCACAAGCGGCAGGCACAACACCGACTTCGGCTGTTGGCGGGCCACATAGTCGTCTGCAGAATAGGGGTTTGACTGCGTCGCATCGTCCAGCAGCACCCGCTCCTGGCAGCGCTGGACGTAATTGACGATGGCGCTCGGCAACGCCGGGCCGGGCGTTGCTGATCGCGGCGGTGCCAAGGCGGGTCGTGCCTGGTTCAGGTGCTGCCGCACGCGAATCGTCTGCTGCTCGACGCTCGCTTCGGCTGCGAGGACAAGGCCCCCGTTGCGTGCGAGCAGTAGCTGGCCGGTCTGCGCACCGGCATTTTCCAGCAGAATGTGCATCAGCGTATCAATCAGATCCTCCAGCACGATCTGGCCTGAGATGGCCTGCGAGGCCTTGGCGACCGACAGCAAATCCAGTTGCACGCCGTCGCCGGGCGAAGTGGCAGCACGTGACACCGACGCTTCGCGCAAGGGCGGCATGCGCGCGTCGAGCAGCCTGACCTTGCCGTGCGCGCCCCAGCGTACAAAGCACTTGCGCGCTTCGTCAAGATGGGCGCGTGCGGAGATCGTCGCCCCGCGCGTAGCATAAAATCCTGCCACAAGCTCATGCGCGATGCCCTCGTTCTGGACGAAGCCGTTCTCGCGCGCCGCTCGAATGGCCTCGTCGTACAGGCGCATGGCATCGGCGTCTCGCCCTTCGACGCGGGCGATCTCGGCGGACACCAGGGCGTGCTTGTCAGCGAACGTTGGTGGATAGTTGTCGGCCCACTCGCGCAGCTGTGCCTGGTGCACCGCCAACCGGTCGCGCCAACCATTGCGCTCGTCGGCACAGGCGTTGTTGTAGAGCGCTGCCAGAGTTAGCGCGGTGTAGTAGTAGTAGTCGAGGAGAGGAAAATGGGCGGTCGAGGACCAGAGCAGCGCATTCGCCTCGTCGGCTGCCGCGAGCGCCTCGGCGTAGTCGCCCGACAGGAACCGAGACTTCGTCTTCACGATCCAGTACCAGCAGGCTGTCGTGGGCATCCGTTTGCCCGCCAGCAGCTGCGCCTCGAACACCGCTTCATCGAACTGCGCGTCGCTGAAAGTGGACAAGCTCGTAGGGCGACCCTGCATGGCCGCAATGAGGCGCCGCTGGGGGATGATCATGTCCTCAATGTCACGGAACCTGCTTTTGTGCACGAAGTCCAGGGCGATCTCCGACTCGCGCCACACCGTATCAAGTGGGTCGTTCCGTAGGAGAAGGAGCATGACGATGTGGAGCATGCCGTAGCACGCGTAGGTCAGATCCCCCGTCCCGGCCGCGGTGCGAAGGGAGGCCCGAACGTAATCGATCGCGGTCGCCAGAGGATGCGTCCAGAAGGCGGCGATTGCCGTCGCATCCTGAACCTTCGTTCGATACGCGAGGAAGCCGTGTTTCTCGACCAGGTCGCATCCCAGCCTGGCGAGACGAAAACCTTCGGGGTAACGCTGAAAAGCGGGTCCGAGGCTAAACCCGAGATAGCCGCAGGCGTGCGCGGAAGCGCCGTTCACGCCATGCCGCATGCTGAGATTCAGGGTGCGGCACAGTTGAAAACAAAAGAGATTGCGATCGGTAACGTAGGCTGAATTCGAAAGCGAGCATAAGAGACGCGTGGCGGCCTGCAATTCCGGATCCTGCATCAGCGGCAGGTCGATCAGATCCTCGATGGGGCGGCCATCCAGGTTACGCCAGACCGCCTCGTATTCGACCTGAACCTGTTCCCAGCTCGGGTGCGCCGGGATGTCGATACCGAACAGTTTCAGGCACTTGAGCGCGCTGTCGATGGCTTGCACGTTCTCCGATTTCACGATATGGAGCAGGACCTTCAATTCATAGACGGTCGCCACGTCGACTTTCGACGCCCCCCGCTGCAGTAGCTCCGCAAGCAGTTCCTCCGCCCGGTCGAGGCCACCGGTCAGAAACTCGCATTCCGCGCATTCGAGCCAGAGGCTGAACATCAACTTGTACTGGCTGACCCAATACGTCTCGTCGAGCAGTGCCATACCGGCAAGGAGATACAGGCGCGCCGACGCATAGGCAGCCGAGGCCTTGGCCCGGCGCCCCGCACGCAGGTCGATTGCCGCCACCTGGGCCTTTTCGTCCCGGTCTACCAGGCGGGCCGCGCCCCGATTGAACTGGTTTGCGACATCGAACACATGCTCGACGAGCTCTTGCGCCGTCATGCTCGCCAGCAGCGCTCGGCCGAGGCACAGGTGGACTCCGGCACGATCCGCTTCGGGTATCAACGAATAAGCAGCCTGCTGGATCCGGTCGTGCAGGAACTTGCCGCTGCCGCCGGTGCGCACGATCAAGCTTTCTCGCACCGCTGCCGTGAGGCCCTGGTCGACCTCGGCCTTGCTCAGGCGCTCGCGTGCCTGGCCCCCGGAATGCCCGCTAACCAGCGCGAGGTGGCGCGGCTCGAACGTGTTCCCCAGACAAGCGGCCAACTGCAGCGCTTCTTGCGCGCGGGCTGGCAAGCGACGTAACTTTTCCAACATCAGGTCAACGACGTTGTCGGCGAAATTCTTCGCCTTGATCTGATCCAGGTCCCACTGCCAGGCCCGGTGTTGCGGATCGTGCCGCAGCCATGCCTCCTTGTGCAGTGCATCCAGGAACTGGATAAAGAAGAACGGATTGCCCTCGGTGCGCTCCCAGACCAGCCGCGAAAGCGGCTCGCAGACGACGGGGGACGCATGGAGCGTGTCGGCGACCAGCTGGTTCAGATGCGCGAGCGACAGCGGCGCGAGCCGGAGGTCCACCACCGGCGCGCCACTATGGCGGATCGTATCGAGGCTGGTCATCAGCGGATGCGCCGCGCTCACCTCGTTGTTCCGGTAAGCGCCGATCACCAGCAGATAGCGCGTCTCCGTGTGAGTGAGCAGGTGCTCGATCAATGCCAGGCTTGCCGCATCGATCCACTGCAGATCGTCCAGAAAGAGGACCAGCGGATGTTCCTCGCTCGTGAACGCCGTCACGAATTGCCGGAACACCATGCGGAAGCGGCTTTGCGCCTCGGCCGGCGGCAGCGGCGAGACAGGCGGTTGCGGACCGACGATCAACTCGAGCTGGGGCAATACATCGACAACGAGCTGGCCATTCACCCCGACCTCGGACTGGATCTGTTGCCGCCAGCCGGCGATGCGCGCCTCGCTTTCGGCCAGCAGTTGCCGCACCAGTTCGCGAAACGCTTGCGTGAGGGTGGCATACGGAATGTCGCGCTGATACTGATCGAACTTGCCCGAAATGAAATAGCCATGCTTCGCGACAATCGGCTTGCGCAACGCGTCGACCAGCGACGACTTGCCGATGCCCGAGTACCCGGAGACGGTGGCCAGCGCTGCCTGACCGGTGGTCGCCATGCGCTCGAAGGCGCCGAGCAGCCGCTCGACCTCGGGGCCACGCCCGTACAGTTTGTTCGGGATCCGGAAGCGCTGCGGGATATCTTCCGTGCCGAGCGGGAACGGCTCGACCCGGCCCGACGCTTGCAGTTGCGCCAGACACCGGTCGAGATCGGCGCGTAGCCCGTGCGCACTCTGGTAGCGGTCTTCCGGTAGCTTGGCCAACAGCCTCATCACGATATCCGACACCGGTTGCGGCACCTCGGGCGCGATCCCGCTCGGCGGCGCCGGCATGCGGGCGATATGACAATGCGTCCATTCCAGCGGATCGTTCGCCTGGAACGGCAACTGCCCGGTCAGCATCCGATAGAGCAACACGCCCGTCGAATAGCAATCGGTCCGGTAGTCCACTGGACGATTCATGCGGCCGGTTTGCTCGGGGGATACGTAAGCCCAATCGCCGGTGGGAACGGCGACGTCCTCGGGCGGGATGGTGTCGGGCTCCTGAGCCGTGGCGAGGCTGAAATCGACCAGCAGAATCCGGCCAGTCTCCGGCGCGACGAGCACATTGGCGGGCCGGATATCGCGGTGAATGATCTGTGCGGCGTCGATATCCGTCAACGCATCGGCCAGATGGCGGCCGATACGCAGGCAAAGAGCCACGTCCATGCGCGGCTCACGACCGAGAACGGCTTCGAGCGATTCGCCTGCGAAGTCTTCAAGGATCAGCGCGAGGCGCCCGGACTCATCGATCAGCGTAAGCGGCTTGGCAATGCCCGCGACATTCAACGATTGCAGCAGCAGATATTCACGCCTGAAACGAGCGGATTGAGCTGCGTCGGCGGCCTCCGGAAGGAGCTTCAACAGCACTGGCGTCCCGTCCGTCAAGCGGCGGGCACGGTAGAGGTCCGAGCCCGCTGTCGCAGAGATTCGATCAAACGTCTGACAGTTCCCGATGAGCATGGACCTTCTCCCTTCATCCCCCGGCGGCAGGCTAGTCTACTCGGTCGCGATCGGACGCCGGTCCTGGCCATTCGCTACAGCAGAGTAGCGGCGGTACCTATGCCCGTATCATATATCGATGACGTACGACCACCGCCGGGGAGGGGCGGGCTTAATCCACATCGGGAAAACATGGGCAATGCGTCAAGCATTGCTCGACGCATCAACTTCCCATGCACCAGTTCTGACTTATATTGCGGCGCACAGTGCCAAGGTATGAGGCTGGTCGTGCGAGGCCGATTTCTGTCCTAATGCCGCGAGGATGGTGTTGGTGAGTTCATGTAGGGTCGAGTGATAGGCGGCGGCCAGGCCCACATCGTCCATCTGCGTCATGGCGTCTTCAATGCCCAGCCGAAATGACCGGGTGACCTCGGCGCGCTGCAACACCGTGAGGTGGGGCAGGGCTGCGTCAAGGAACTTGCCCAGCACCATCACCCGCGCGCCCAGCGTGCTCATGGCCGTTGTGTTGGCAGTCACGAACTCGCTCATCCGGCCGAGTACATCGGTAGCAGTATTCAATTTTCAGACCCGTTCAGAATGCCCGTTTGCCGTGAAACGTATCGGCGTAAATGGGCGCATTGCATTCGCCAATCTGGCGGTTTAATGACCGAAGTAAATCGACTTCAGTCGCCAGTGGCTTCGGAGCGGGCCGCTGTGGGCGCACCGGATGCCGATACATCACCCGCTACGCCGCCATAGCTACCTGTCACTTCACTTTGTGCCGCGACACGGGCTTCAGCAGCTTGAATATTGGTTGGGTAGTTGGCGTGATCACCCCTGCGGTCATAGCCGGCATTCTCGAGTGCGACGAGTTCGGCGCGCACCTGGGCGCGGGTCAGGCCAGCGGGTTGGGCAGCCACGCCGGCCGGTGCCTCAGGAGAGTCATAGCCGGCGGCGAAGGCCGGTACGGCAACCACGGTGGCAAAGGCGAGGGCGGCAATGTTCTTGATATTCACGAGGTTCGCTCCGATGTCTGAAAAGTCGTTCGTTTTGCTTTTGCCCGGTGCCGCGGCTGTTGACAGGGCGGTGCTGGGACAACGGAGGCCAGTTTATCTGTTAACTATCGTAAATTTGTATTAATAGAAATATTCAATATCCCACTGTCGGGATATTTATCGGCACCTGTACACGGACCGGGCCACCGCGGCAGGATCGAGTATCCGTTGACGGTCGACCGGAATCTGGAGGTCTCGGTATGTTTGCCGGCCATGCGACCGTTCTATCAGGCTGCTGTCTTCCGTTGCGCGGGATCGGATCATCAAGAGTCAGTAATCCTATGTGATTCGTCTCCAGGCGAATGAATCAACTTGTCCAGCGTGATGGGAAGATCGCGAATTCGCTTGCCCGTGGCGTTGAAGACCGCGTTCGCGACGGCTGCGCCCACCCCCGTAATTCCGATCTCGCCAACGCCGCGAGCGCCCATCGGCGTGTGAGGATCAGCTTCGTCACTCCAGATTATGTCGATCTCCGGCACGTCGAGATGAACCGGCACGTGATAGTCAGCAAGCGATGGATTCATGACGCGGCCCGTTCTCTCGTCGAACTGCGTTTGCTCCATCAGTGCAAGGCCGAGGCCCATGATGATGCCGCCGCGAAACTGGCTAGCCGCAGTTTTGGCGTTGATGATCCGACCGCAGTCGAATGAGCCGAGGAAGCGGCTCACGCGGACCTCGCCGGTGACGGCATTGACCCGCACCTCGCAGAACAGGGCGCTGTGGCTGTGCATGGACCAGTGTTGCAACTCAAACGGCATCGGAGCCTCGGCCTCGACAGATATTTCCTCGCGCCTGGCACGGGCGAGTATGGAGGCGTAGGTCTCGAATCGGCTCTCATCCGCCAGGGCACAGAGACCGCCGTCCCGGCCGCCCACCTCGTCCGGTAACAGGCCGGAGAGAGGCGAGCTGTTGCCGGCAAGCTGGAGCAGTTCCTTGACGAGCTTGTGATGGGCGGCAATCACGGCGGCGCCGATGGCAGCTGTCTGCTGCGAACCGCCCGCCAGGACCGCGCCCGGCAACCTCGAGTCGGCGTATTCGAAGTCGACGTCGTCCATGGTCAGTCCGAGGCGCTCGGCGGCGACCTGGGTCTGAGCGGTCGATGTGCCCATGCCCATTTCGTGCGCCGCGATGCTGACGGTCGCGCGTCCTTCGTCGGTCAGGGTGATCCGTGCCGCGCCGCCTGGCATGCGATAGTAAGGATAAGTGCCCGTGGCACAGCCCATGCCGACGAGCCAATCGCCGTCGCGCCGTGCGCCCGGCGTCCCACGCGCTTCCCAGCCGAATCGCTCGCGGCCGGCCTTCCAGGCCTCGATGATGCCGCGCTGAGAGAAGGGCAGCCCGGTCGTCGGATCCTCGTCCGGCTCATTCCTGATCCTTAGTTCGATGGGGTCCATGCCCATGGCGTGGGCGAGCTCGTCGATACCCGATTCCAGCCCGAAAGTACCGACAGCTTCGCCAGGCGCCCGCATGAAGGTATTGGCCGTCATATTCATTTTGACGGTCTCGACGTCGAGCAGGAAGCTTCGGGAGGCGTAGGCGCTCTTCGCCGGCAAAGTGAAGGGTTCCGGCATGTTGTTGTGTGGCGTCATTGCGACCGTGCCGGTGTGGATCAGGGCGTCCAGGGTCCCGTCAGCCTGGGCGCCCAGCGCCACCCGCTGTTCGGTGAGAGTGCGGCCGCCGACGATGCGGAACACGCCTTCCCGTGACAGCGTGATCCGCACGGGGCGCTGTGCCAGCTTCGCCGCCGCCGCTGCGAGCACCTGATGTTGCCACACCGTTTTTGAACCAAAGCCGCCGCCGACAAACGTCGAAGTGACGTGCACGTTTTTCTCGTCGACGCCGAACACCTGCGCGATGGTCCACGCTTCGTGGGTCACCGCCTGCACGGTGTCGTGGATCCGCAGTTGATCCCCCTCCCAGGCGAGCGTCGCTGCGTGCAGTTCGATCGGATTGTGGTTGTGGCGAGGAGTCGTATAGTGCACGTCGATCTTGTGGGGCGCTGCGGCCAGCATGGCCTCGGCATCCTTGATCTCCAGCTTCAGCGGCTCACCCTGAAAAACACCGGGCTCCGAGCCCTTCGCCTTGGCCGCGGCGAGGGATGTTACCCCGTCGCTTCCCGCCTCATAAGTGACGCGAATCAGGGACTGGGCGTGGTCCGCCTGCTCCTGCGTCTCCGCCAGCACCAGCGCGACTGGCTGACCATTCCAGTGAACCTGGTCGTCCTGCATGATCGGCACGTCATCGCCGCCCGCGGCCTTGGGCTGGCTCATGAACGCCGGCATGGGCTGGAGGCGAGGCGCGTTCTCATATGTCATCACCAGCGCGACGCCTGGCGCGGCCTCGGCTGCGGCGGTGTCGATGTCGACGATGCGCCCACGGGCGATAGACGAATACTTGAGCGCCGCGTAGGTCATCCCCTCCATTGGGAACTCTGCAGCGAAGGTCGCCCGACCGGAAACCTTCAGCGGCCCGTCGATCCGGCTCACCGATGCGCCGATCAGGCCATGCTTGTGGCGGATTAGTGGATCTGGCTTGCCGCCGGGGATGAAGCTGTCAGGGGCGAGGGCGATGGCCTTTTTCATCACCGTTTGCATGGCGTCCTTGAGGATAGGCATCAGCGAATCTCCTGAAGAGCGGTTAACTTGACTAGCGTGTCGGTGATCACGCGCTGACCCAGTTCAATCTTGAAGGCGTTGTCGCGAAGGCCTCGAGCGGGAGCGAGTTCCGTCTGCGCCGCTGCCCGGAACGCCGCCTCGGTCGCCGGACCGCCCGCCAGGGCCGCCTCGGCCGCTTTCGCGCGCCACGGTTTATGGGCGACGCCCCCAAGGGCGATCCGCACCTCCTTCACGACGCCGTCCTGCACTTCCAGGGCCGCGGCCACCGAGATGAGGGCGAAGGCATATGAAGCGCGGTCGCGCACCTTGCGATAGCTGGAACGACCCGCAGGGCCAGCGGGCAGGGTAACGGCGGTGATCAACTCACCTGTCTCAAGCACCGTTTCGATCTGTGGCGTTTCGCCGGGCAGCACGTGGAAATCGATCAATGGAATGTCGCGTGTGCCGTTGCGGCCCTCCACCGTTACCAACGCATCCAGGGCGGCCAGCGCCACGGCCATGTCCGAGGGATGGGTGGCGACGCAGGCAGGGGAGGCGCCAAGGATGGCATGCATGCGGTTGAAGCCTTCTATGGCGTCGCAGCCGGTTCCAGGTGCGCGTTTATTGCAGTGCGCGGCGTCGTCATAGAAGTAGCCGCAGCGAGTGCGCTGCAGGAGGTTGCCGCCCACCGTCGCCATATTGCGGATCTGGGCCGAAGCACCGGCCAGGATGGCCTCAGACAATAGCGGATAGTGCTCGCGAACGCGCTGGTCAGCCGCCACGGCAGTGTTCTTGACACCGGCGCCGATCCGCAGGCCTCCGTCACCCGTCTCCTCGATCGCGCACGAGAAGCCTGTGACGTCGACCAGCACTTCAGGATGCTCGATGGTCTCGCGCATCAGGTCGACGAGGTTGGTACCCCCGCCCAAATATTTAGCTCCGGATTGGGCGCCAAGCGTCAGCGCCGCCTGCCGGTCCGACGTGCGTTCATAGGTAAAGGGGTTCATTAGGCGGCCTCGCGCTTGCTGGGTTCGGTCCTGGCTGTACCGAACGTGTCCTGAATCGCATCGACGATGCCGTTGTAGGCGCCGCAGCGGCACAGGTTGCCACTCATTCGTTCGCGCAGCTCGGCGTCCGTAAGCGCAAAGCCCAGCGCGGCCACGTCCTCGCTGACATAGCTGGGCACGCCGCACTTCAACTCCTGAATCATGCCGACGGCCGAGCAAATCTGGCCAGGGGTACAGTAGCCGCACTGGAAACCATCGTGTTCGACGAAGGCCGCCTGCAGGGGGTGAAGATTCCCCGGTGCGCCTAACCCTTCAATGGTGGTGATCTCGCAACCCTGATACTGCACGGCCAAAGCGAGGCAACTGTTAATCCGTGCTCCGTTGACCAGCACGGTGCAAGCGCCACACGCGCCCTGGTTACAGCCCTTTTTGGCGCCGAAGAGGTGAAGCCGCTCACGAATCAAATCGAGGAGCGAAGTCCTGGGGTCAAAGTCCAGCTCGACCTCGCTGCCGTTAATAACGAAATGCATGCTTGCTCCCGTTAAGTTCGGGCTTACGCCGTGAAGTGGGCGCCTCCCGACTACCACCGCAAAGCCTCTGCGGCGAATTGATTGGCATACCGCGCTGGACTACGGCGCGGACCGCTAACGACTTCATCCAGCGATCGACTGGCGGACGGGCGAAACTTTCACTTTAGGTCAGGGGCTATAAGCCAGGTTGGCTGATCGTCGGCACTACCCGCAACTTGTGGATGCAGCAATTTCCGGGCCTTCCAGCCGGCATGAACGGAGCGCGAGGAACTTCTGTCCCGGTCGATGTCAAGGGAACTCTCCCTCCCGTCAAACGGTAAGGTCCCAGCGGGTCCGCGCCACGAATGTCCCCGCATGGCAGTACGGGCGATCTGTTTCTTTGGGCGTTCGGACCGCCACCGTACAGACACATCCTGTCGAACGTGAGAAAGCTACGTTGCGTCCGCAGTGTGCCGGTGATTCCCGGGTCTCTCGAGGCGCGCATTCGTCGCCGGCAACTGGCGGAACCGCGCAAGTCTTTGTTGTGACTAAACGTTAGGTGCTGCCGCACACTTCGCCGGCTGGTCCGCGATCTACGCGTCGCACCGTTGATCAGGCTAGTTTCGAACTTGAGGAGAGCGTCATGAACAACATCATCTGGCTTGTCGGAGCCGTGGTCATCGTTCTGTTCGTCCTGGGCTATTTCGGATTTAGATAAGACATTCCAGCCACATGCCCATCACGCGATATTTTGGAAAGTTCCACCGTCGCATCGTCGTACTCGATCAAACTCCCTTCTCACGACCCCGTAGCATTCGCACGCCCTCTTTTCGACTCCGGGTCTCGGGCGACTACGTTTGAAAGGAAAACTGATCGGGCCGGCCTTCGCGTCTCTGTACGCTATCGGACAGCATCTGCATCTGCTGCGGCGTAGCCTGAACCGTGGTCTCCCCCGGCGTGTGATATCTCCGGGTTTGCAGTAGCGCATTCGTGAGGGCTGGGATCTACTGCTAACCGCATTGCGCGGGTGCATCCTCCCAAGGTACCCGTAGCAGGAGCATCGTTATGCTAGCAGCGTGTCGGACTTTCTCGCGCGCTTCAGGCTAAAACATGGGATAATTTGATTAGTATACCTAAAGTAAATTTGCCGTGTCTCACTTCATCGTCGCTGACCGCAAGACCGACTATCTGCTGCCACCGTCACTGGACGACTGGCTGAACGAAGACCACCTGGCGCGGTTTGTAGTCGAAGTGGTCGATCAGCTGGATCTGTCCAACCTCACCCGTCAGTACGCGGGACGAGGCTCGAAGGCGCATCATCCCGCCACCCTGCTGGCGATCCTGGTATATGGCTACGCCACGGGCGTCTTCTCCAGCCGCAGGCTGGAGCGAGCAACCTATGATTCGGTCGCCTTCCGTTACCTCGCCGCCGGCAGCCATCCTGACCACGACACGCTGGCCACCTTCCGGCGTCGGTTTCTGGGCGAACTGGAAGGCCTGTTTGTGCAGGTGCTGGAGATGGCGCAGGAAATGAAACTGCTCAGACTGGGTACGGTCTGTCTGGATGGCACCAAAATCCACGCCAATGCCTCGCGCCATAGCGCACTCTCGCACGGGCACATTGAGAAGCTCGAGGTCCAGATCAAGGCGGAAGTGCAGGAACTGTTAGCGCTGGCCGAACAGGCGGATCAGGCCAATATTCCGGACGGGGTGAGTCTGCCGCAGGAGATCAGGCGGCGCGAAGATCGGCTGGCGGTGATGGCCACCGCCAGGCTCAAGATTGCCGCGCGGGCTGAAGAACGCTACCAGCGGGAGAAGGCGGAGTATGACGAGAAGATGGCCCGGCGCGCGGCCAGGGAAAAGGACTGCGGCAGGAAGCCGGCGGGCAAGGTGCCCAAGGTGCCCGAACCTGGGCCGAAGGCGAGCGACCAGATCAATCTCACCGACGAGGAGTCGCGCATCATGCCGGTGGCCGGCGGCGGCTTCGAACAATGCTACAACGCGCAAGCCGGGGTTGATGCTGCCACGATGCTGGTCGTCGCCACGGGCGTGACGCAAGCGCCCAACGATAAAGAACAGGTGGTGCCGATGCTCGAGACGTTGGCGGCACAGAGGCCGACACAAGACCAGGTCGAATGCCTGATCGCCGATACAGGCTATTTCAGCGAGCACAATCTGCAAGCGTGTGAAGCTGCGCAGATCGAACCGCTGATCGCCGTCGCCCGTGAAAACCATCACCCGAACTGGCGTGAACGCCACACTGAACCGTCGCCATTGCCTGCTACGGCGACGCCGGCAGAGACGATGGCCCATCGCCTGAAAACGAAGGATGGGCGCAAACGCTATGCGTTGCGCAAGCAAACCGTCGAGCCGGTATTCGGCATCATCAAATCCGTGATGGGATTTCGTCAGTTCTCGCTACGCGGCCTGGACAAGGTGCGAGGCGAATGGCGCCTCGTTTGCCTGGCGTGGAATTTGAAGCGGATGGCCGTATTGCGTCCAAAATGTGGACAATCAGGGAAATGACGGCGGAAAATCGCAAAAATCGTCAAAACCTCATTTTTGTTGCTTATATTTTAAGCAGATCTCAAGTTGGGTGGCGCTGTTTTTCTTCAAGTCCGACGGCCTGCTAGAGCAGCGACTCAATCGAATGAAACAACCTGCGTTGCTCCGGGTCTGGAGACAGCGGCCCCAGGCGCGCTGTGAGATCCCGACGTTGCAAGTG
>JBEKNG010000056.1:0-13620 GCA_049523075.1 Paraburkholderia sp. | reverse complement strand
CGCGACTCTGCTGGGGTTTCTGCCGCTGTTGCGTCCGCTGGCGGTGTTGCTGGCACCGCTCGTCGTCGGTGGGCTAATGTTCGTGCAAGACGGCGCCATCAAGGGCCAACCAGTGTCGCTGCGTGAAGCGTTCGCGGCGCTGGCGCGGCGCAGCAACGCGTTGTGCGTGATCGGGTTGTACGGCGCGGCGATCGCGGCCGTCGGCTACGTGATCCTGCTGGCAACGTTCCATCTCTCGCTGGACGTTTCGGTCACCGCAAGCGGCGTCCATAACCTTTCGATCCGCTATGGCAGCAATCATGGCGTGCGGGGTGCGCTCGAAGCGCTCCTGGGCGAGTCGGTCTTCGCCATCGCGTTCGCCGCGACCTGCTTTGCTCCGGCGCTCGTGATGCTGCACGACGTGACTCCGAACAGAGCGATGATCGCAAGCGTGAGCGGTGTGATCCGCAACTGGCCAGTGACGATGACGTACTTTGCAACGCTGACGGTGACCGTGCTATTTGCATCCATGGTTCCGCTGACGCTGCGTGCCCTGTTGCTCACACCCTTGCTGACGGCCGTGCCGCTGCTGTCGATCTACGGTGCTTACCGGGACGTGTTCGTTGGTCGGTGAACTTCCAAGCCTTACTGCGACGGGGTTCCATCGCGATCATTCGATTGCAGCTAGTTTTCGGGAATAGGTCTCTGGCATCCGTATATAGACGAGAAGCGACACGGCCGCCCACGCGGTGACGTACCAGTAGAAGTATTGTTCGTGACCGCTTGCCTTGAAGCGCAGTGCGACGAACTCGGTCGTGCCGCCGAGAATCGCTGTTGTCAGCGCGTACGGCAAGCCGACTGCGAGTGCACGGATGCGCGCCGGAAACAGTTCGGTCTTCGCGAGCATGTGGACCGACGTGAAGCCGCTTAGCATCACGAGTCCGGCGAACGACAGCAGGAAGGCGACCAGCGGATCTTTGGTATGGCTGAGTACCGCGAACAGCGGTACCGAAAAGCACGTACAGCACACGCCGAAACAGATCAGCACCGGGCGCCGGCCGAACACGTCCGACGCGAGGCCGAAGAGCGGCTGCAGCGGCATATAGAGCAGCAGCGCGCCGGCGGAGATCAGCGTTGAGGTTTCCTTGCTGAGCCCGACCGAGTTGACCAGATACTTCTGCATGTACACCGTGTACGTGTAGAAGCCGACAGTACCGCCAGCCGTGATGCCGATTGCAAGTGCAATTTGCCGCCAGTGCTGCAGCATCTGCTGGCCAATCGAGGGTGCGGCTTGCCGCGCACTATGTTTGAACGCTTCGGTTTCCGTAACGTTACGGCGCATGTACAGCGCAAAGAGCGCGAGCGCGCCGCCGACCACGAACGGAATGCGCCAGCCCCAACGCTCGATCTGCGCGGACGTGAACAACACGTTCTGCATCAGCAACATCAACGCGAGCGCGACCAACTGCCCCGCTAGTGCTTGCCGCGCCACCCGCATTCCGGGTGCTCGCGGGAGTTGCTGTGTCGGCGCCGCGCGCGTCGCCCGGGTTGGGTGTCACTCCCATGAGGTGTCCGGAATTTTTCTTGGTGCGATCGAATCGCGTTGCCGCTCACTTTTGTTTTGCTGCGTATTGCCGGTCAAGCTGGTCATACAAAGGCTTGTTGACGAGTCGTTGCCGCTCGCTGAACGGTGCGACAAGCGACGCGTCTTCGTCCAGCCGGCCATTGTCGCGCAGCGTACCGAGTGCCCGCTGCATGCCGAGCACCGCGCCTTGCAGCGCCGCGTTCGCATACAGCACGATCGCGTAGCCGAGTTTGCCGAGCGCTTCGCGTGGCTGCGTCGGCGTCTTGCCGCCGATCACGATATTGATCAACTGCGGCGCGTTGATCAGCTTGGGTAAACGCTCGATGTCGGTGAGCGATTCGGTTGCCTCAATAAACAGGATGTCTGCACCCGCCTCGATGAAGCGGTGACCGCGCTCGATCGCGTCGTCGATGCCATGGACGGCGGCTGCATCGGTGCGGGCGATGATCAGCAGATTGTGGTCCTCACGTGCGTCGACGGCGGCGTGGATCTTGCCGAGCATCTCGCCGGTCGCGATCACTTCCTTGCCGGAGAAATGTCCGCATTTTTTCGGCATCACCTGGTCTTCGAACTGGATCGCGTCGGCGCCGCTACGCTCGAGCGTGCGCACCGTATGGCGGACATTGATTGCGTTGCCGAATCCGGTGTCGGCATCGACGATCAACGGCAGCTCGACGGCGTCGCGGACCCGTGCGGTGTGTTCCGCGATTTCATGCAAGCCGACGAAACCGAGGTCGGGCAGGCCGAGCGACATGTTGGTCACGCCAGCGCCCGTTAGATACAGCGCTTCAAAACCGGCATCTTCAATGACACGTGCGCTCATTGCGTTGAACGCGCCGGGCACGAGCAGTCCGTTGCGTTCTTCGACTTTGGCGCGGAACGCAGTACGGCGAGCAGTGGATGAGGTAGGCATGGCGTGTCTCCGGGATGAGTATCTGAAAGTGAGGAAGATTTGCAGGAAGTATGCCAATCGTGCGCCTTCCTGTTTCGTTTTCCAATTCATGGACTTATGAGCAGCGGGCAGGGTGGAGGCGTTCGTGCGAAAATGTTCCGTGTGTTTCGTGGAACGTTTCGAAAGCGTTCCGTTCTTCCGCCGGAGACGCCATCGTGTCAACACCCCTCGCGAACCCGAACCTGAACCCGAACCCGCACCAAAGCCGCCCCGGCATCGCGCTCGTCAGCATCAGCCGGCTGACCACGCTATGCGAGACCGTCGCGCCGCGCTACACGGAGCGGGCGAAATTCTTCTCGGTGCGCGAGGGCTACGGTGATGCCGTCACCGCGCTGCAGGCGTACGTCGAGGCGGGAGTCGTCGACGTTGTGCTCGCCGCCGGCTCGAACGGCGCGTATCTGCGCGACAACCTGAGCGTGCCGGTCGTGATGGTCAAGGTGAACGGCTTCGACGTGCTTAGCGCGATTACCCAGGCCATCACGATGTGGCCGGGCGCGCCGATTGGCCTCGTTCTACACGAAACGGTGTCGAAGGAATTGACCGACCTCAGTGCGTGGTTGAACGTCGCCTTGAAACAGCACGCATACCGCTCGATTGACGAAGTCCGCGTAGCCGTCGAGACGCTTGCGGCCGAAGGCTGCAAGGTCATCATCGGCCCGGGCATGGCGTGCGACCTCGCGCAGCAGGCCGGGCTGCATAGCGTGTTTCTCTACTCGCTCGGCGCCGTCGAAGAAGCGTTTGAGCGTTCTATCGAACTGGCGCGCGTGAGCCGCCAGAAGGAGTCGAAGCGCGTGCGGCTCAATACGATCGTCGCGCATCTGCGCGACGGCGTCGCCGCATTCGATGACGCCGGCCAGCTCGAAGCGGTCAATCCGGCGATGCTCGATCTGCTCGGACTCGACCGCGCGCACGATCTGCCGTCGCAACTGGCGAAAGCGGTGGGCCCGCTGTTGCGCGAAACGCTCGATACCGGCGCGCCGATCGACGAGCGCATCGAGCAGATTGACGGCCGGGCGCTGATCGTCAATTGCGTGCCGATCGTCGAGCATGGCGTGCGTTCCGGGTCGGTGGTGACGGTGCAAGACGCGCTGGTTGCGCAACGTATCGACCGCTCGTTGCGCACCAGTCAACGGCCAAAACATCTGGTGGCACGCCACCGTCTCGACGATCTCACCGGCGCGTCGCCAGCGCTCGATCGTGTGCGGCGCCTTGCGCGGGCCGGCGCCGCACACGATGCGACCGTGTTGCTCACCGGCGAAAGCGGTACCGGCAAGGAACTGGTCGCGCAAGGTATCCACAACGCGAGCCGCCGGCGCGGCAATCCATTCGTCGCGTTCAATTGTGCGGCGTTGCCGGAAGGGTTGATCGAAAGTGAACTGTTCGGCCACGAGGAGGGGGCATTCACCGGCGCCAGGCGCGGCGGCAAACCGGGGCTCTTCGAAATCGCGCATACGGGGACGATCTTTCTCGATGAAATCGGCGAAATGCCGGCGGCGTCACAAAGCCGCTTGCTGCGCGTGTTGCAGGAGCGTGAAGTGATGAAACTCGGCTCGGGGCGCGCGACGCCAATCGATGTTCGCGTGATCGCCGCGACGCATCGCGACCTGCACGCACTCGTCGAGCACAGGGTGTTTCGCGCCGATCTGTATTTCCGGCTTAATTTGTTGCAAATCGAGCTGCCGCCCTTGCGTGAGCGGCGCGGCGATATACCCGAACTTGCGCGGCATCTGCTCGCGCGCAGCGCAACGCAATACGGGTTGCCGGCCACGGCTGCGGAACGCGTGCTGGAATTCCTGACGCCGCTGTTCGAACACTACGCGTGGCCCGGCAATGTGCGGGAACTCGAGAACCTGATAGCCCGGGCGGCGATTTATCTGGGAGATGGAGCGAGCGGCGCGTGGCAGGATCTGCAGGACGTTTTTCCGGAGCTCGGGCGCATGCATGCATCGCCTGCCGCGGCGTTGTCGAATGGGAACGCCGTCAATGCCCTCAGTTCGCCGCCCGTGACGGTGACTCGCGACGACGTGCAACGCGCGCTGGAACAGCACGGCGGCAACCGCGCAGCGGCGAGCCGTGCGCTCGGGATCGGACGTACCACGCTGTGGCGACTTATGAAGAAGTGAGGGATTCTGGTCGCCGCGTTGGATCGCCCGGTGTAGGGAATGCCGTATCAGGTCTTTGACCGGGCTACTTGGCTTCATCGTCGCGGCGCATGTAAAATGTAATTAATACTGTTGCGATTATGAAAGTTTGTATTAGCGATAATATTTTCATGACGTACGTCGACACTCTGCATATGCCCAATTGGTGCTGAAAATGGTTAATCCAATTTTTTAGGGTGTAGGGGATTGTCCCTAGAAGTGTCGGCAATATTATTGACTAATATTATTATCGAGCGAGGCGCCCCACCGCCACGCGGCATCAGTTGCTGTCCGGCTGGGCGGACAATCGATGCAACGACAATGGAGACGAGGATGGTGAGCCGCAGAGCGCTGCAACGGGTGGTGGTGATGCTGGCCACTGGCCTCGCGTACCGGTCATCGGTACCCGACACGCGATGAGCGCCACTTTTTCGGAAACCATCGGTGAGATCCATGCTTCATGGCCCGCCAGCGCGATTCGGCCGTTGGCCCGGCGCGCAACATGCTGGCATTTGCGCGTTCCATCCAAAGGTCAACCTCATTTCCAGACGTAACACGTCCGAGAGGGCGGGTTGCGTCACCCCGTAGTACGTCTTCTAACCCGCCGTGAGTGACTGACAGTTCCGAAGATTGCTTGCTTGATCAGTGAATATTTTGTGGCAATAAATTTGCATAACTAAATGTTATAAATCTAATCCGATGCCATGTTTTATAGGAGGAGGTCATGATGTCCAGAGGAATGGGATTAATTTCCGTCTTGTTGGCAATGACTGTCGCGCTTGCCGCATGCGATGGAGGCAGTAGCGGCTCATCTCAGGCCGCAGGCGTAGCGAACTCAAGTGCGTCGCCGACGACGGCTGCAGCCCAGTCAGCCCAGGCAACACCGTCAAATGACAGTACATCAGTGGCAGAGGCGACAGCGACTCCTCTACCATGCGACGCCGCCGCAACGGCCAACACACCGTGCTCTGCGGCTCACAGCGTGACACGCTTGCTGACGAAGAACTACAAGGGTCCGCTGTTCGAGATCCAACGGGCATCAGATAATGCAACGTTGAACGTCTATCCGTATACGTCCGGTAACTTGCCGCATGGCTCCGACCAGACGCTAGTGGGCTCAGCCAATGTCAACAGCGCGGATGCGTTTTGCAACAACACAACCTGTTCCGTGACGTACATTTACGATCAGATCGATCTGGTAGCCCCTCTGAAGGGCGGCGTGTTTGGCAATGTGCCGGCTACCCTCACACTCAACTCGGACGGAACAGAATCACTGACCGTTCCGAGTACCAGCTCAGCGGCGCAAAAAACGACAACGGTTCCGGTCCTCAACGGCTTTGCGACGATCACGCTTCCGGGAAGTGGGACACTGACCGTTCAACTGCTGCAGCCTCCGACCGCGCTGACCACCCAATCGCCGACCGAGCAGATATCGATCGGTAATGATTTGCCGGCGCTTGCCCGCACGCCCGCAAAGCTTAGCTTCGTGCCGCTGCAAGGCGCCCAGATTCCGGCCTTGGGTACGTTGGCAGGGCAGGCGTATCGCAACCGGTTCGGCACGGTGAATCAATCGATTGGTGACACCGACATCGCCGAGTACATGGTGGCGGGAGCACACTACAGCCAGTCATCGACTTGCTGCGGGACCTACGGAAATATGGAAAGCAGTGCTAACTCCAGCACCTATGCACATGGGGAGATCGAAGGCGAAATGTTTGCACTGGCGTTCTCGAACGGCAATGCAGCGGTGTTTGGCTATTGTGATGGCGATTCGAGCCAGGCACCCAACGTAAAAGACCTCGTATGCAATGCACTGGATACGAACTGGCCGGGCGTCGACGCAGAAGCGGGCGTTTATCTCTACGGACCACAGCAGCCTCCGAAGGACAAGTTCGTCACCGTGCTCTCCAAATACTCACCGGTGACCGCTTCAAATATCTTCGCTGTCAAAGACGGTTCTTCATCGCAGAGTGCACTCACAGCAGTCTTTGACGCGGCGCCTCCGGAAGCCTATATCTTTGGCAACGATGCAGGTCATGCGTTTAACGGTCAATGGCAAGGCGGTCTGTCGCTTGGCGAAGGTGGCGATGGTAGCGCGGCTCCCGTCCAGTTCTTCGAAGGCGCGGTGATTACGAAGGCAACCTCCGATACGACTGACAACGCCATTCAGTCGAGCATTGCAAGCTTCTATGGACCGCCGGCTGATAAGACCACGGCGGCGTGCAATGCCAACAACCTGATCGACTCGCCGCTGAGTCTTGCGACACCCGATGCATGGGCTCAGCAAAATGGCGGCACCGCCGTACCTGCAACCGATATCTCGGGAATCAACAGGGGAGCTGCAACGGTGACCAGTACGAACGGCTCGTCGGTCTCGAACGTCCGCGAAGTCATCAGGGTCCAGGGCGGCCAATCCTATAGTTTCTCTGACTATGTTCTGGCGACCACCAACGCGACGGTCTTTCCTGGCGGATCGATCCAGACCGATGATCCGAACGGCAGCGAATTTGGCTGGGTCCTGAATACGAACACGGGCGCTATCGTGCGAGGGACATGGGGTAGCGGTCAGGCGACTTCGCTCACCGCGGTGAAGTCGGGCAACTGGTGGAAAGTGACGATGACGCTCACCGCTCCGGCGGGATCGAACAATGCGCAAGTGTTTATCGATCCGCCGACGTCTAGCGCTGCTGGGGTCCGTTCGCAGCAAGCGGCGTACTTGAGCGCAACGCATTACTGCCCGAGCCTGGCGATTGTGACTGCCTCGGGAACGTAGGCGTGAAATCGCGGCGGGTTTTCCGAACCTGAACCGCAATGCAAGAGCGGGGCGGTGCTTTCTTATTGGAGAGCACCGCCTTTTTATTTGGCGCCTTGCGAGGCGGGATGGAACCGCTCGCGCAATTCCCGTTTCAGCACTTTGCCGATCGGGCTGCGCGGCAATGCATCAATGAATCTCAGCGCGGAGAGCCGCTGCATCTTCCCCAAACGTGCATTGATCCACGCCAGCAGCGCGTCTTCGTCGAGCGAGGCTCCTGGATTGCGCACGACGAACGCCACAGGCGTTTCGCCCCACTGCTCCGACTGCGCGCCGACCACGGCGGCGTCCGCAACATCCGGATGCGCACGCAGCTCGGCCTCCAGATCGCTCGGGTACACATTGAAGCCGCCCGAAATGATCATGTCCTTCTTGCGATCGAGTAGCGTTAGAAAGCCGTCCTCATCGAAGCGTCCCATATCGCCGGTGCGGATGAAGCGCTTGCCGTTCGGGTCATACCATTCCGCTTCGGCGGTTTTCTCCGGTTGCCGGTAGTAGCCGGTCATCATGGCCGGCGAGTGGCCGACGATTTCGCCGACTTCGCCTTGCGCCACCTCGTTGCCCTGCTCGTCGATCAGGCGGATATCGTGGCCTTCCACCGGCTTGCCTACCGTATGCAGTTTGTGGGGGAATGCGTGCGCCTCCAACTGGCATGAGCCGCCGCCTTCCGTCATGCCGTAGTACTCGGTCAGCTTGCCGGGCCAACGCCGTACCACGTCGGCCTTCACACTGGCCGCGAAGGGCGCGCTGGTACAGAACTTCGCCTGAAAACTGGACAGGTCATAGCGGTCGAACTCCGGGTGCGCCATCAGCCGCTGATACTGGACCGGTACAAGCATCGTGTGCGTCACTCGGTATTGTTGCGCGAGCGTGAGGTACAGCGTCGTGTCGAATTTCGGCATCAGCACGACCGTGCCGCCGAACGTGAGGGTTGGCATGAAGCTCACGAGAGTGGTATTCGAGTACAACGGTGTCGAGATCAGCGTCGTGGCATGCTGCCCATAGCCACGTTCGATGCTGCGCTGCGCATAGGCCCAGCGCATGCCGTGCGACTGCACGATACCTTTCGGCGTACCGGTCGTTCCGGAGGAATAGATGATGTTGAATGGCCACGCGGGCTCGATCACCACCGGCAAGGGCGCTGCGCCCTCGGGCGCGAGCCAGGTCTGAAGCGCGGTGCCGCCCGGGTGCGCGTCAAGTCCAATGACCGTGGCGCTGATTTCGCCTGTGACCGGTTCAAGCAGGCACTTGACCTCGGCGTCCAGAAATAGCAGCCGGGCGCCCGAATTGTTGATCATGCTGACGAGGCTCGCCGCGCTCGACGATGGCGCGAGCGGTGCAACCGCCGCGCCCGCCCTCAGACCCCCGAGAAATGCCACCACGTATTCGACCGATGCCGCCGCGCACAGCGCAATCGCGTCGCAAGGCTTGAGCCCATCGCGTTGTAACGCGGCCGCAAAACGGTCGACTTTCGCGTCCAGGTCAGTGTACGTGACGACCTCGCCGTCGCAGATCAAGGCAGCATGGTCGCCACGCTCGGTCGAGAAGCGGCGGATCATGTCGGTAATGCAGACGAAGGGTTCGTTCACCAATGCGTCGAGCCATGTCATTTGCAGATACCTCCGCGGGCCCCATTGCAACTGTTCGATGCAGCGCGACGTCACCTTCCTGTACCGTCGAAACGCGTCTTTCACGGGCATTACAACGCTCCTCGATGTTTTTCTGTCTTCCGTAGTGCAGACGTCTGGTCCTGATCGCTCAACGATCATACGTGCGAGCCTTCGCCGTGTAAATAAAAGCACGTTCATTCACTTTCTAATGCGCGTCACCTGGAGCTAGGTGTTTTCCCGGCTAACCCCTGTGAGCGAGATCATTTGCGTGGTTTGCCCGTTGACACGCTACGAACGGTCGTGCGAAATTGTGTGTCGAATCCCCGGTACCCACGCCCTGATAGACGCGCATCACTGCGTCAATTGAAGCAATTTCAATTGGCATGGAGATACGGAGCATGTCGGCCCGCCGTCCTTGTTCACCTGCCGCAGCACCGCCTCCGTCGCCTTATCGTGTCAGGGGCAAACGTGCGTGCGCGACCCACCTTCGCATATGATTAGTTATACATAAAATAAAGAATCGATTCTAAAATCGTAGGAGACAACTGAATGAACAAGATGCGTTCCTTAGTTGCTGGCGCAACGATTTTCATGGCGCTAGCCTCCGGTGCTGCTTCGGCAGAAACGGTCAAGATCGCGTATATCGATACGCTGTCGGGACTGATGGGTTCGTTGGGGAACAACGAACTGAAGAGCTGGCAATACGTTACCGAGGTCGCCAACCAGCAGGACTGGGCCGGCGGCCAGAAATTCGAAATGGTCGCGTTCGACAACAAGCTGTCGCCGCAGCAAAGTCTCACGCTTCTCAATGAGGCTGCCGATCAGGGCATCCGCTATATCGTGCAGGGTAATGGTTCTTCAGTGGGCCTCGCGCTCGAGGATGCGGTGTCCAAGTACAATGCGCGCAATCCGGGCAAGGAAATCATCTACCTGAATTTTGCAGCAGTAGATCCAGCCATGACCAATAGCAAGTGCGACTATTGGCACTTCCGTTTCGATGCGAACTCCGATATGAAGATGGAAGCGTTGACCACTTTTCTCGCCAAGGATCCGAACGTCAAGAAGGTCTACCTGATCGACCAGGACTATTCCTTCGGCCATGATGTGTCGCGCACCGCACAGGAATACCTCAAGCGCAAGCGTCCGGACATCCAGATCGTAGGCGACGATTTTCACCCGTTGGCACAGGTGAAGGATTTCTCGCCCTATGCCAGCAAGATCAAGGCATCTGGCGCCGATACGGTGATCACGGGTAACTGGGGCAGCGATCTGGCGCTGCTCATCAAGGCGGGTAAGGACGCAGGCGTGACCGCGAATTACTATACTTACTACGCATCCACGACCGGCGTGCCAACGGCGATGGGCGCGGCGGGCGCCGGGCACGTCAGGTATGTCGGTTATATGGGCGCGAACACCAGGGACAATCCGCCACAAGCCGACCAGATCATGGATGGTTTCAAGAAGAAATACGACGATGATTTCTTCGAAATGGCCGCCTATACTGCCGTCGCGATGCTGAGCAAAGCGATGAAGGAGACCAGGTCCACTGATCCGGTCAAGGTGGCCAAGGCCATGGAAGGTATGAAGGTCCAAAGCCTGAACGGCATCGTCGAGATGCGCGCCTCCGACCATCAGGCGGAACAGCCCCTCGTGATCGCCACGTGGGTCAAGGCGGATGGCAAAGACGTCAAGTATGACCAGGAGAAGACGGGCTATGGCTGGCGTACCGATGCGGTGCTTGATGCTTCGTCAGCAGTCCAACCGACCACGTGCCAGATGAAGCGCCCCAACTAGGCCGCGATGCCAGGTGCCAGGCGCCGGATGAACGATACGATATGGCCGGCTTAGCCCGGCCACTGTCCATCGCGATACGCGGGCCTGGCGGAGTTGCTGCAAGAAGTAAGGAACATTGTCCGTGGAATTCCTCGTCATTTCCCTGTTGAACGGCATTAGCTACGGGCTGCTGCTGTTCCTGCTGTCGTCCGGGCTTACGCTGATCTTCAGCATGATGGGCGTGCTCAATTTCGCGCACGCCAGCTTCTACATGCTGGGCGCCTATTTCGCGTATGCCATCGCCAGCAAGATCGGCTTCTGGCCCGCGCTCGTGTTGGCTCCGCTGCTGGTAGTAGTCATTGGGGCGCTCGTCGAGCGGTTCGGGTTGCGTACCGTGCACAAGTACGGGCATGTGGCCGAACTGCTGTTTACTTTCGGCCTCGCCTATCTGATCGAGGAAGCTGTCAAGCTGGTCTGGGGGCAGTCCGCCGTGCCTTACCGCATTCCACAGGAACTCGACGGTCCGCTGTTCCAGGTTTTTACGTCGGTGTTTCCCAAGTACCGTGCCTTCATGATGCTCGTATCGGTGTTGATGCTGGTGACGATGTACCTCGTGCTCACCCGCACGCGTATCGGGCTCGTGATCCAGGCCGCGCTGACGCATCCGCACATGGTCGAGGCGCTCGGCCACAATGTGCAGCGCGTGTTCATGCTGGTGTTCGCCGGCGGCGCCGCACTTGCGGGCCTGGCGGGTGTGATCGGCGGCAATGCCTTTGTGACTTCGCCGTCAATGGCCGCTTCGGTCGGCACTATCGTGTTTGTCGTGGCGGTGGTGGGCGGGATGGGATCGCTCGCGGGGGCTTTCATCGCCTCGCTGCTGATCGGGCTGCTGCAGACGTTTGCCGTCACCATCGACGCTTCGCTCGCCGACCTCTTCGGCTTTATCGGCTTGCATGTAACGAGCGCCACGCCGCTTTCCTCGATATGGAAGCTGACCGTGTCGCAGATGGCGCCGGTTCTGCCTTATCTTCTGATGGTGGTCATGATGATTGTGCGTCCGCGCGGTCTCATGGGAACCCGGGAGGGCTAGATCATGAAACCTATCCTGAGGCATAGCTACGAACAGGCCATTGCCCAGGAAGGCCGTTCCGCTTCGCCACCACGTCATCTCGCACGCTATCTGATCTGGGGGGTGACTGCCCTCGTGATGCTGGTGGCGCCGCTGATCTTCTCCAGCGGTTTTGCTATCACCCTTTTGTCGCAGATGGGCATCATGATCATTTTCGCGTTGTCGTACAACATGCTGCTCGGCCAGTCCGGCATGCTGTCCTTCGGCCACGCGGTTTATTCGGGCATGGGCGCGTTCATTGCCGTGCATGTGCTGAACGAGGTTGGTGCCGGCGAGTTCTGGCTTCCCGTTTCGTTGCTGCCGCTGGTGGGTGGCCTCGGTGGCGCCTTCTTCGGCGTGCTGTTCGGCTATGTGACGACGCGCAAAGCAGGCACCACGTTCGCGATGATCACGTTGGGTATCGGCGAGATGGTGTTTGCCAGTTCGCTGATGTTTCCCGACTTCTTCGGCGGTGAGGGCGGCATCTCGACTAACCGGGTAGTCGGCAACGCGGTGCTTGGCATCACGTATGGTCCTGGACGCCAGGTGTATTACCTGATCGCGGTGTGGTGCCTGCTGTCGATGATCGCGATGTACGCGTGGACGCACACCCCTTTAGGCCGCATCGCCAATGCCGTGCGTGACAACGCCGAGCGGGCCGAATTCGTCGGTTACAACACCCAGCGCGTGCGGTATCTGGTGGTGATCCTGTCGGCCTTTTTTGCGGGTATTTCCGGGGGGCTTTCGGTGATCAACTTCGAGATCGTGTCTGCGGAGAACGTGGGTGCCGTGCACTCCGGCAGCGTATTGCTGGCCACCTTCATTGGCGGTGGCGGCTTCTTCTTCGGGCCCGTCATTGGTGCGGTGGTGTTTGTGCTGTTCGCCGTCGCGTTGTCCAGCTTGACGCAGGCGTGGCTGCTTTATCTGGGACTCTTCTTCGTGCTGATGGTGATGTTCGTGCCGGGGGGCATGTCCAGTCTGCTGATGAAGCAGGTGCCGCTGCTGGCTAAGCGCAAGCTGGGCCGCATGCTGCCCTCCTATTCGGTTGCACTGGGGGCGGGCCTGATTTTGCTGGTCGCGTTGATCCTGACCGTGGAGCTGACCTACAAGCTGCAGATCGACAGCGACAACGGCACCAGCATGACGCTGATAGGTTTCGGTTTCGATGCGGCCTCGTTCAAGCCTTGGGCGGTTGGGGTGGCACTGTGGGTAGCTGGAGCGCTGGCCTGGCGCGCAGCGGTCGCGCGCGTCCATCAAACCTGGGACGCAGTTCAGGCGGAAATGGCAGGAGGCGGGGCATGACAGCCGCACTGGAATTGAGTGGGCTCAACAAGAACTTCGGCCAGACGGAGATCATCCGTGGGATCAACCTGAGCATTGCCAAAGGCGAGCGCCATGCGTTGATCGGTCCCAACGGCGCCGGCAAGTCGACGACCTTCAATCTGATTTCGGGGCGTTGCGCGCCGAGTTCCGGCTCGGTCAAGCTCAACGGTGTCGAGATTGGCGGCCTTAAGCCTTTCGTGATCAATCGCATGGGGCTTTCGCGCAGCTTCCAGATCACGAATATTTTTCATCGGCTCTCGGTGTTCGAGAACCTGCGTTGCGCGGTGCTATGGTCGCTCGGCTACAAATACTCGTTCTGGCATCGGCTCGCCAAGCT
>JBEKNG010000055.1:0-13781 GCA_049523075.1 Paraburkholderia sp. | reverse complement strand
GGTTATCGCACGTCGCGCGATGCAGCGGGGATCATGTTCGGCGACGCGCTTGACGCCGCGCTGGCCGAAACCCCGGATGTCGAGCACAGCACGCTGGGGCACTCCGTCGATTCGTGTGTTGAACTACATATCGAACAAGGGCCAGTGCTCGAAGCTGCGAATGTACCGCTTGGCGTCGTGACCGGCATCCAGAGCGTGCGCTGGTTCAATGTGACGGTTTCAGGGGCGGCCGCGCATGCGGGCACCACGCCGATGGAGGTACGTCGCGACGCAATGCGGGCGGCGGTAGAACTGGCGGGTCGTCTGTACGCGAACGGCGACGCGGCGCGTACGCAAGGGCTGCGGATGACGCTCGGCCGGTGGCGCGTCGACCCGAACTCGATCAATACGATTCCCGGCGAAGTGGAGTTCACGGTCGACGTGCGCTGCGTCGACGAAGACGTGCTCGCCAGCTTCGAGGCCGCACTACGGGATGCCGTTGCGAGCCTCAACGCGGCCGACGGCTTCAGCGCGCAGGTCCAGAACCTCTTTACGCGGGACACGACGCGCTTTCCGGTTCATATGACCGACCTGGTCGAGCGAGGTTGCGCGCGTGCGGCGGCGAACGCCGGCGAGGGGGCCCCGCTCCGGGTGACGTCAGGTGCCTTCCATGATGCGATGTACGTCGCGGACCTGTGTCCGACCGCGATGATTTTTGTGCCCAGCCGTTCTGGCATCAGCCATAATGCCGCCGAGTACACTGAGCCCCATCAGCTTTATCTGGGCGCACAGGCGCTCGCGTACGTGGTGGCCGAACTGGCCTGTCGCTAACTCTCTCGAGCCGACACCTACCTTGAAAAAACCGCACAGCGTGGCCGAGCCACAACCGGAGCTGGACGAGGCCTCCACGCCCCATGCCCTGCTCGGCGGCCGCTTGCGCCACGCGCGGCGGATGGCTGGGCTGACGCTGCTGCAGTTGGCGCAGAAGGCCTATTGCTCGGAAAGCCTTATTTCAAAGATCGAGAAAGGCAATGCCACGCCTTCGCTCGCCACGCTGCACCGGCTGGCCGTTGCGCTGGATACCAATATCGCCGCGCTAACCTCGGCGACAGAGCCGACAGGCGGTCCGGTAATGCGGCAAGGAGAGCGACCCGTGATCCGCGGCGGCGGCATTGCGCTCGAGCGCGTGGTGCTGCCAAACCGCAATGGCTTGCTGCAGGCGAACATTCATATCCTCGATCCGGGTCAGGGCAGCGACGGACAGATTGAACACATCGGAGAGGAAGTCGGTTACGTGCTCGAAGGCACCGTTGAACTGACGTTGCGTAGCGCGAGCTATATTCTGCATGCCGGGGACGCGTTCACCTTCACGAGCGAGACGCCCCATGGCTACCGCAACGCCGGTGACACAATGGCGAAGATCCTGTGGGTCAATACGCCGGCGACTTATTGAAACAGACCGCGGGCGCGTGGGCGGCGCGACAATATCGCTCTACGCCGTGCGAAACACCGCCACCGCTGCGTGCATCCGCTTCGCCTGGTCGACCAGTGAGGCCGCCGCGGCGGCCGCCTCTTCGACCAGCGCCGCGTTCTGCTGCGTGACTTCATCCATCTGGGTGATCGCCTGGTTTACCTGCTCGATGCCGCGGCTCTGCTCCACCGAGGCCGACGCGATCTCACCCATGATGTCGGTTACGTGCTGAATCGCTGTGCCTACCTTGCCCATCGTCTCTCCGGCTCGCCCCACCAACTCGGTTCCGGTTTGGACGCGGCTGCCCGAGATCTCGATGAGCGCCTTGATTTCCTTCGCCGCGACTGACGAGCGCTGCGCCAGAGAGCGCACTTCGCTGGCTACCACCGCGAAGCCCCGGCCCTGTTCGCCCGCGCGTGCCGCTTCCACCGCCGCGTTGAGCGCGAGGATGTTAGTCTGGAATGCGATACCCTCGATCATGGCGGTGATATCGGCGATCTTGCCCGAACTTTCCTCGATGCCCGCCATCGTCTCCACCACCTTCCCGACGATCTCAGAACCTTCTTTGGCGACAGCACGCGCATTGTCCGCGAGGCCGCTCGCCTGGCGAGCGCTCTCCGAGTTCTGCCTGACGGTGCCTGTCAACTCCTCCATACTTGCCGCCGTTTCCTGTAGCGACGCAGCCTGCTCCTCCGTTCGTGCAGACAGGTCGGTGTTGCCCTGCGCGATCTGTCGCGCGCCGCTCATGACCGACTCAGCGGCCATGCGGATCTCGCCAACGGTGTTAGACAGGCTTTCTGTCATGATGCCAAGCGATCGAAGCATCTGCCCGGTCTCATCCCTGCCGTCCGAGTCGATCCTCGTGGCCAGGTTGCCCTGCGCAACATTCTCAGCCACATCGACGGCTTCGCGCAGCGGCCGGACGATCGAGCGTGTGACAAGTAGCGCGCAGATCGCACAGACAGCCAGCGCGAGCGCCATGAGCACCAGTACGAGCGTGCGGGCGTCGTCATACGATGCGCTCGCCGTGTCGCGCTCGGTCACGACCTGGTTGTAGACGTAATCGATCAAGGCTTGCACTGCGCCCAGATACTGATTCTCCAACGGCACCTGTTCGCCCAGCAACTTTTGCCGTGCCCCTTCGGCGTCGCCGGCCTTGATCTGCGCGATGATGGTCTCCCGGCTGGACAGGTACGCCTGACGCACGGACCCTATACGCGCCCAGAGGGTTTTGCCCTGGTCCGTGTCGACGAGCTGGTCGATTTCTTTGGCCGCATTCGAGACGACCTCGTGACCATTGCCGATCGACTGCAGATTGGCACTGACAACCTGCGGTTCATTGCTCGCCAACGCGGCCAGTGCGTCGCGTTCCATCACCGCCTGCCCGCGAGTGATCTCGAGTAGCAGATGCAGATCCAGCAACACCGGCATGCGCGAGCGCGTGACGTTATTGACGCCCTGGTTGAAGCCACGCAGTTCACTCAGCGATACGGCCGAAAGTGCAAACGTCAGAAGTAACGTGACCGTGGACGCCAGTGCGAGGCGCGCCCCTATTTTCATGTTGCTCAATTGCATGTGAGAGAGAGTTCCAATCTTTCGAATTCTGCCAGTTGGTCGCCGGCTTTTCGGGCAGCCCTACATAACGACAGGAAAGACGGAAAACTTAAGCGTTTTTTTTGGGGCTCATACGCTTGCATTCTTGAGTTCAAAAGTCGCCGCAACCGCTTTTTCGTTTGCTGCGAGGCTCGCCTCGGGTCTGAGCGCTCATTTAAATACTTCGTAGTGTTTATAGTTCTGTCCGCCAATGTGCGAAGGGCTTGCTTCGGGCCCACAGACCATCGATCACGCGCCGCGAAGTAGCTTTTTCCAGCAGCCGGCAATCGTGATGTTCCCGCGCGGGCGTGGCGAACCCGCAACATATTCGTCCGTTCTAGGTTGGCGACCGAACATATCGCAGTCGTTCCAGAGATGTAAGGTGGCGATGCGAAGGATGTAATGTGGTGGTGCGCAGGATGTAAGGTTCTGGGGCGCAGTCAAAAACGCGTATGCGTGCAGTGGCCACGTGCTGCTCACGTTAAACGGGGTGGAGGGCAAATCGTGCAAGCAGACAGTCAAAGTGCAGCCCCACAAGCAATCTCGCCGGAGGATGTGGAACAACTCAGTTCGGCTATGAACGGCGACGGCGTAGGTGTGCTTCGCAACGTGATTTCCGACCTCATGCTTGAACGGGCCAGAAGCTACGTGAAGCAGCAGCTCGAGAAGCACAATGGCCAGTATTTCGCGGAGCATGGGCTCGAATGGACAGCGGAAAGTTCGCTCGACTCGGTGTTCCGCTCGGAAGGGTTTCATGCGGTCCTGAAAGGACTCTATGAAAAGGCAATGGGCGACTCACCGCTGAGCGATCGCATCACGCCTTCCATCAGGGTACTGTCGGGCGTGCTTGGTCTCCGGCATTCGAATCTCTTTCACTACGACTCTTACGTGGTGACGGCGCTCGTCCCGATCCTGATTCCAACGCGGCCGGACGAGCCGGCTGGTCACCTCGTGATGTTTCCCAACCTGCGAAACGTGCGACGCCGCGCGGTGGTCAACATCCTCGAGAAGGCGCTGGTCGAGAGCAGCTTCGCCCGCCGCCTGTGGTGCTCGCCCTGGGTGCAGGGTATGCTGGGGGGGCGGATCGTACCGCTCGAACCGGGCAACATCTACTTTTTCTGGGGCATGCGATCGCTACATGCCAACCTGCCGTGTCTGCCGGAGAGTGTACGCAGCACCGCGCTGTTTCACTTCGGCGATCCGCACGAAAAATCGATCTTCAAGCAGTTCAGTCAACGCCGGGCTAAGGCGGTCAGCAGGCGGCTCGCGGCCCGGACCCGGTGAACCGCACGGACGGCGTTGTTATGTATGAACGGGCAAACCGCCTATCCCCTGCTTCGTTTGCCTAAAGACTCGAATCCGATTTCGCGATTCCGGAACGCAAACGCGCGGATAGGTCGCGCCATAAAGCGGCCGCACGCGATCAACGTTCCCCCAAGCGCTTGAGTCCATGATCTCTTTCTCTCGAAAGATGCCCGGTGACACCGCCGGGTCATATCTCGATCGCTCTCAGCACATTTAGGCGCCCGCGCGCGCGAAGCTCATAGCGTTGCACAGGTTCGAGGCCAGTGAACCGGCCTTGCGGAAGGGCGTTGAGTCTCGATCGGCAGCTTTCAAGAAAATTGAGCAGTCGCGATTCGCCCGGTAACGCCGCTATACGAACGTATCAGAGCCCTACGCTCGCGGAGGACTGTGGCAACCGTTCGTACAATATTTTTTTGGGGGTCACGAGCCTATCTTGATTCCATCGACGTCTTTTTAACGAGGTGGCCATGTCAGACGTTCTACATAACTGGATGAAAAAGATTCGATATCCCCGATTCACCGGCATCGAGTTATGGGTCCTCGCCATCGCCATCGTCATTGCAGTTGGAATACAGGTATGAGTGTACCTTTCTGGACGCATTCGGGATGAAGCCATGAATCAGCTTACCTCAATACGCATCTTTTCCCAGGTTGCGGAGTCCCTGAACTTTGGCGAAGCCGCAAAGCTATTGGGGATTTCGAACTCCGGCGTGACTCGCAGTATTGCTGCACTCGAACAGCACCTGAAAATCAGGCTTATCAATCGCACCACCCGGCAGGTCACGTTGACTGCGGCGGGTGAGCTGTATCTTCAGGGTTGCGTCAAAGTGCTTGAGCAACTCGACAGCATGGATGAAACCGTCGCACTTTCGAGCACCCAGCCTGGCGGCCCGCTAAAGATTGCCGCATCGTCCGCTTACGCGAATACCGACCTGACCGAAGTCATGGCGGCCTATCACTCGCAAGAACCGTGCACGAACTTCGAATTGACGGTATTCGAGAACATGCGGGACGTTGCGATGACCGCGTTCGACGTGTGCTTCACCACCGAGCGCCGCTTGCGCGATTCGTCTCTCGTCTGCCGACCGCTCGGCCAAACAAACGATGTTATCGTCGCTGCCCCGGCCTATCTGAAGCGTCATCCAACGCCGCGCGTGCCTGGGGACCTTATACACCACGACGCCTTGCTGGCCTCGGATGCCCCCAGCCGCTATTGGGAATTCCGTGACGCAGACCGCACCCACCGTGTGGTCGTAAAGCCGATGATGAACGCGCAGAGCCCTTTCATCATCAAACGCGCCGTGCTGGCTGGGATGGGTATTGGGCGTCTATCGAGATCCATTGTTCAGGACGAGCTGGCCGCCGGCACACTCGAACCACTGCTGAGCGAATTCACACTGGATGGCGACGAGCGTACCGTATGGATCCTGTACTCGGGGCAACCTCATATGGCAATCGCGATACGCCGCTTCGTGGACTTCGTCGTTGCCCGGTATCGCCAGAAGAGCCCGCAACGCGACGCCAATCTGCGAGCCTCCGTCGGGCGGGGGCAACACGTTTTTAACAATTCTGAATTGCTCTCAGAAAGCATTTGCAACCGCTAGCGCGTCAATCGTCGCCCAGCAACTAGCCATCCGTGCCGTTGTACGGGTCTTCGGCACCCTCTCTGCGTTTCATGCCGCACGGGTCGACCTCTGCCCGGTTTTCAGCACCTTCTTACATCCTGTCCCAAGTCTTGATACAGTGACGTCTCCATCCTAAAAGACCGCCGGCACAACGGCTTACGGAGACGTAATTGAAATTCTCACAATACCTCACATCATCAGTTATCCTTACATTTCTTTCTGGTATGACTGGAACGACATCCGCCTACGCCGCGGCGCCCGTCAAGTTGGTCACCGAAGAAGCGATGGTGGCATCGCCGCAGCCGGGCATCAAAATATATGTCCGCAACAAGCGTCCGGCCAATCAAACACATTTTGACGCCGCTCACACGCTTGTGTTCGTCCACGGCGCCACCTATCCCGCCAGCACGGCATTCGATCTCGAACTAAACGGCATGTCGTGGATGGATTACATGGCGAGACGCGGCTTCGATGTCTACCTGCTCGATCTTCCCGGCTACGGGCGCTCGACGCGTCCCGCGTCCATGGACCAGCCGGCTGACGCCGGGCAACCTGTGGAAACGACTGCACAAGCGGTGCAGGACTACGCTGCTGTCGTCGATTGGGTGCTGGCACGCCAACACCTGACCAGGCTGGATGTCATGGGATGGTCGTGGGGCACGACGATTGCCGGCGGTTTCGCGGCCGCCCAGCCGGAAAAGGTGAACCGCCTCGTGCTTTACGCACCGGTCTGGCTCTCACATGATGCTCCGCCGACGGGCGATGCCGCCAAGCTCGGCGCGTATCGCATGGTCACCGCGGAGATGGCGAAAGAGCGCTGGTACAAGGGCGTGCCCGAGGACAAGCGTGCGGACCTGATTCCGCCCGGCTGGTTCGACCAGTGGCAACAGGCGACATGGGCGACGGATCCGCAAGCTGCATCGGCCAACCCGCCGGCCATGCGTGCGCCCAACGGCGTGACACAGGACATTCGCGGCTACTACATGTCCGGTAAGGCGACCTACGATCCGGGCAAGATCACCGCGCCGACGCTCATGGTCCAGGCGCAGTGGGATCAGGACACACCGCCTTACATGTCGCAGGCCCTGTTTCCGCTGCTGACCGGCGCGCCGTGGAAGCAATACGATCTGATCGGCGAGGGGACGCACACGGTTCTCATGGAGAAAAACCGCCTGCAACTGTTCAACGCGGTGCAAAACTTCCTTGAGCAACCCGCGCCGCGTTAAGCCAGTCTTGTCGGGCGCGCCGGTTTGAACGTGGCCAGGGCACCGGTTTCAGCGGCTGCGCCTGGGCTCCGTACCGACCGCCATCACGGCCGCCGCGATTGGGGCGGCCGCCGCAACGCGGATTCGAGCCTCAAATCGTCCGAATCCTTTGGTCTTTTGGCGGATGCAAGTATGCCGGGGATGAAACTATCGCTGGAGGGTCTATTGCGATCAGACCGCCGAAGGCGCTCATATTTTTTGTGACTTGAGTGCTGCCCGCAACCGGTGCAGCGTGTCGCGCTGCACTTCTATTTTTAAGTGGGGCGCACGATGAGCATCTCAATCGGAACGTGGTTCGTCGCCGATTTGAAAGAAAACGAGACCGCATTCCCGCAGGTTGGAGAGCGCTCCTCAACGCTCGCTTTTCAGGACGTCTACTGGCGTTGCGTTGCGTGCTTTTACGTCACGAGTGTCGCGAATAATCCGCGCGCAAGGCACGTCTTCTATACCAACACCCATATTAGAAGTGTCGATGGTTTCGACATGCAGGCTCTGTTTGATCGACTTGGTGTGGAAGTTATCCAGCTCCCTATTACCTACAGGCTCCCGCGAGACAGAGTACAGTCATGGGGAAATCAGTTTTACATTCTGGACGTGATTAAACACATTGCCGGGAACGCATCCACGGAAAAATTCATCATTCTTGACAGCGATTGTGTCTGGAATTCAAGCGTGGAAAAGCTGAGTGCCGCTCTGGATGAATTTGGATGCATTACCTATACACTTGGCGATGAAGAGCACGAACCAAATTCAGCTATAAATGGCATCACGCGGCGGCAGATGAGGACGGCCCTTAATGACTGGCAACACATAGAAAGCAAGCCGGGCGAGGACGAGCGTGTTGAATATAACGGTGGCGAACTGTTCGCCGCTACGCACTCCGAATGCAAGATTCTCGCGTCCATGATCGACGACCTGTGGCAGTGGCAATCTGGACAGCAAAACAAAAGGGGGTTTCTCGAGGAAGCTCATTTCCTCAGCATTTTGTACGCGGCGCGCGGATACAAAAACTTCACTGCGAATCCGTATATAAAGCGGATGTGGACAACATTCAAGGTCAATAACATCGAGAAGAAGGACCTCGAAATTGACATCTGGCATTTGCCTGCCGAAAAGAAAAGCGGGTTTCGTGCAGCGTTTCGACAACTTGTGGACGGCAACTTGCCAGACGACCCGTCCCGTTTGAGCACTTATTTTGCTCGCGCCATGGGAATTCCTCGGCGCAGCGCAGGAAAGTTCGTCACAGATGCCTCGCGGAAGATAAACGAAAAGACGATTGCTTTCCTCAGTGCCAAAAATGGCTTAAGAACCGGGTAACCTCAGGTCGCCCGGCGCGGCTAACTGAAGCGCGCCGCATCTGGCGCGCGGGAGTCTCGCTAGGCTGGCGTGCCCTCCCCTGCGGGGTTTGCGCCGCCCGTGCCACCGCCGTCATGACCGCCGCCACCCGGTGGGCCGCCATCGTGCTCGCCGTGGCTGCCCTCGTCGTCGCCGTCGCCGTGATGAGGCATCTTGCGCGATACCTCGTCGAGCTTGTCACCAAGCAGTCGCCGTACGACCACGTAGAACACCGGAATCAGCAGCAGACCGAGGAACGTGGCGAACAGCATGCCGCCGATCACACCGGTGCCAATTTCGTGACGCGAAGCGGCGCCCGCTCCCGATGAGATAACCAGCGGGAACACGCCGAGGATAAAAGCCATCGAGGTCATCAGGATCGGACGCAGTCTCAGCCGGGCCGCGGTCATGACTGCGTCGCGCAGCGTCTTGCCTTGTTGCTGCCCCTCCACCGCGAACTCGACGATCAGGATCGCGTTTTTCGCCGCGAGGCCGATCACGGTCACGAGACCGATCTTGAAGTAGATGTCGTTCGGTACTCCGAACGAGAGACAGAACGCCAGCATGCCGAGCATGCCGAGCGGCACGACGAGCAGCACCGCAGCTGGGATCGACCAGCTTTCATACAGCGCGGCGAGACACAGGAACACCACCACGATCGACAGCATCAGCAGCGTCACCGCCGACGAGCCCGACAACAATTCCTGGAACGACTGCCCGGTCCAGTCCGCCGCGAAACCCGTCGGCAACTGACGGTCGACGATATTCTGCAGCACATCGATCGCCTGCCCGGTCGAGTAGCCCGGGGCGGAATTGCCGACGATCTCGATCGCCGAGTAGCCGTTGTAGCGCGGCAGCACCGTCGGCCCGAAGTCCCATTTGGCATTCACCACGCTGGAGAGCGGCACCATGTTGTAGGGGCTGATCGACGTATTCGCAGGCGACGGGTCGGCGGGCGTCGCGAAGCCGTTCGCCGTCGTTGCGCTGGCCGATGACAACTGGCTCGCGGCCGTGCTGCCGCCGTTCGCGAATAAGCTCGGCGTATACAGGTGCTGGAGCGCGTCGATCCCCATCCGGTACGGCGCATCCGCCTGGATATAGACGCGCTTCACGCGTCCGCCATAGGTGAACTGGTCGATGTAAAACGGCGCGAGCTCCATCTCGAGCGTGTCGTAGACATCAGTCAGCGAGAGGCCGAGCGCTTCGGCCTGGGTACGGTCCACTGCGATGTCCAGTTGCGGCGCGCTCGGCAGCGAGTTGGGGCGGATCCCGAACAGCACTGGGCTCTTGGTCGCACCCGCGAGCAGCGTGCCCGTGGCCCCGGCAAGCTCCGCGCGCGACTGCCCCTCACGTGCCTGCAGATACATATCGATGCCGCCGAACTGGCTCAGCCCGCGGATGGTCGGCAGATTCACTGCGAAGATCTGCGCATCGGGGATGCTATGAAGCGCCTGGTTGATCTTCGGAATCAGCGTCATCGCGGTGTCATGGCGCTTGTCCCAGTCTGCCAGCTTGATGAACGACATGCCGACGTTTTCGCTTGTGCCGACAAAGCTGAAGCCTTCTGGCTGGAAAATCCCCACGATTTCCTTGCTGAACGGACTGTTTCCGAGTTTATCGCGCACCTCGGCCATCACGTGATTGGTACTCTGCAGCGTCGAGCCAGGCGGTAGATTGATCAGTGCGAGTACGAAGCCCTGATCCTCGTCAGGCACGAAGCTGGTCGGCAGCTTCGTATACAGGAAACCCGTCAGCACTACAACGAGCACGAATGCGATCATCCAGCGCGGCGCATGGGTCACGGCCCGGCCGGTTTGGCCGATATACTTGTTCGTCGTCCACTCGAAACTACGGTCGAACCAGCGGTAGAACCAGTTCTTTTTCGTCGTGTGTTCAGGCTTCAGGATCGCCGCGCACAGCGAAGGGGTGAACGACATCGCGAGGAACGCGGAGAATCCCATCGACACCGCAATCGTCAGCGCGAACTGCGCGTAGATGATGCCGGTCGCGCCCGGCTGCAGCGCGGACGGGATAAACACGGCGGACAGCACCACCGTGATCGCGATAATGGCGCCGGTGATCTGGCCCATCGCCTTGCGGGTCGCCGCCCGTGGCTCCATATGCTCCTCGGTCATGATGCGTTCGACGTTTTCGATCACGACGATCGCATCGTCGACCACGATGCCGATTGCGAGCACCATGCCGAACAGCGTCAACTGGTTGAGCGTGTAATGCAGCGCCGACAAGCCGATGAAGGTGCCGAGCAGCGCAACCGGAATCACGAGCGTCGGGATAATCGTGGCCCGCAGATTCTGCAGGAAGATCAGCATCACGAAAAACACCAGCACGATCGCCTCGACGAGCGTGCGGATCACGTCCACGATCGACGCGGTAATAAACGGCGTCGTGTCGTATGGCACGCTCCATGTGACGCCTTGCGGCAGATCCCTCGCCAGCGTCGCCATCTCGGCTTTGACCGCCTTCGCGACCGCAAGCGCATTGGCGCCCGGCAGCAGGAACACGGCCATGCCCCCGGCCGCCTTGCCGTTATAGACCGGCGCGAAGCCATATGTCTGCGAGCCGAACGAAATTCGCGCCACGTCGGAGAGCTTGACCGTGGTGCCGTTGTTGTTGGCGACGATAATGATGTCCTCGAACTGCTTGAGCGACGAAAAGAGGCTGTCGCCCGTCACGTTCGCCGTAAACACCTGCCCTTTCACAGCCGGGTCCGCGCCGAGCGAGCCGGCTGCGAACTGCGCGTTCTGGGAGTTCACGGCATTGAGCACCTGCGTCGTCGACAACCCGTAGCTCTCCAGCTTGTTCGGGTCGAGCCAGATACGCACCGCATACTCCGAGCCCAGCAGCGTGGTATTACCGACCCCGTTCACACGGCCGATGTTAGGCTGGATCTGCGACGCGAGAATATCGGAGAGACGCCCTGCATCGATCGCCGCATTGTCCGACTGCAACGCGACGAACATCAGGATGTCCGGGCTCGCCTTCGCCACCACGACCCCTTGCTGCGTGACCTGCGAAGGCAGCAGCGGCTCGGCGAGCGTGACCTTGTTCTGCACCTGCACCTGGGCGATGTCCGGGTTGGTGCCGGTCGCGAACGTGAGGATAATCTGGGTCTGGCCATTCGAGCTCGACGTCGAACTGAAGTACAGCAGATTGTCGATACCGGTGAGCTGCTGCTCGATCACCTGGGTCACCGTCGATTCCATCGTCTGGGCGCTCGCGCCCGGATACTGCGCAGTGACGGTCACTTCCGGCGGCGCGATGTCCGGGTACGAATCGATCCCCATGCTGTGCACTGAGATGATGCCGAACAGGCAGATCAGGATCGCGATAACCCAGGCGAAGACGGGGCGGTTGATGAAAAAACTCGGCATGGGCGGTCTCCTACTGCGCCGAGGCGGCCGAAGCCACCGACGCTGTGGAAACCGACGCGCCCGCGGGGCTCGACCCTGCTGTTGAAGCTGCCGGCGCTGCCGGCGCCGAAGCCGCCGCCGCACCCGACGCCGCCGCAGGCGGTTGCCACGCGACGGTCTTCACCGGTGCGCCCTCCTTCACCATCTGCACACCCGTCACGATGATCTGGTCGCCTTCCGCCAGCCCCTTCGTCACGACCCAGTTGTTGCCGAGGCTATCGTTCGCCACGACGTCCTTGCGCGCCACCTTGTTGTCCGCGCCGACCACGAACACGTATGCGCCGACGGTGTCGCGCTGCACGCCCTGCTGCGGAATCAGAAACACATTGTTCTGCTGGCCGAAGTCGACGGTCAGCGTCACATACATGCCGGGCAGCAGACGCCGCTGCTGGTTCGCAACGAGCGCACGCAGATTGACCGCGCCGGTCGCCGCATTCACCGACACGTCCGAGAAATCGAGCGTGCCCGCAGTACCGTAGGCCGCGCGATTGGGTAGCGCGATCTGCACCGTGGTTTTGTTCTGCTGCGACAGATCGACCGAGCCCGCGCTCTGGTTATCCTGCAGCGTCGCCAGATCAGCCGAACTGATCGTGAAGTTCACGTACATCGGATCGATCTGCTGGACCGTCGTCAACAACGTGCCGCTTCCGCCCGTGTCGGACGTGCTGCTGCCGACCACCGCGCCCGCCGTCACCTGTTGCTGCCCGGCAATACCGCCGATCGGCGCCGTCACGCGCGTGTAGTTGAGCGAGACCCGTGCGCTCTCGACAGTCGCCTCGTCGGCCTTCACCTTGGCCGCGGCGCTGCGTTCAGCGGCATCGGAATTGTCGACGGTCTGCTGCGAGACCGAACCGACCGGCAGCAGCTTGCGGTTACGCACGGCCGTGATGTGGTCGTTGACATAGGTGGCCTGATCCTCGGCCAGCAACGCGAGATCGTTATTGAGTTGCGCGCGGTAAAAGACCGGATCGATCTCGAACAGCAACTGCCCCGCACGCACCTGCGAGCCTTCCGTGTAATTGCGCCGCAGCAGCACGCCGGACACGCGGGCCGTTACATTCGCCATGTAATAAGGCGAAAGCCGGCCAACGAACTGGCGCTCAAGCGGCACCGACTGCATATGCGCCTTCACGACCGCAACCTGCGGCGGCGGAGGCGGCGGCGCCGGTTTCGAGCAGGCTGCGAGTACGATCAGACACAGATACGACAGCGACGCGCGCTGAGGGCGTGACTTCATGAGGACTCCGTTCTTGCTTGAGGCCGGCACACGCGAACGCCGCGGTATGCCACATCGTAAGGAACAGCAGGTAAGTCAGTCGGCTGACGGCGCCGGGGCAGGTCGTACGGCGGTTTGCGTAGCGGGCGATGAAGCGGCGGCCGGCGCTGCAGCAACCTGGGCATCATCGTCGCGTTGCCAGCCGCCACCAAGGTTCTTGACGAGCGTCACGTTGCTCTCGGCGAGCAACGCCTGTGTGTCGCGCAGATTCTGCTGCGCCTCGAGCAGAGTCAGCCGCTGCGTCAGCAAGCTCTGCTGGCTGACCGCGCCGGCATCGAACTGCGCCTGTTCGCTCGCGAACAGCCGGCTGTTGCTGTCGTACACCTTCGCGAACGCGCTGGCCTGCTCGCGCAGGTGATTCATCGACGACAGGCTGTCCTCGACATTCTGGAAGGCCGTGAGGACCGTATTCCGGTAGTTCGCGACGTCTTCGTCGTAGGTCGCGCGCGCTCCACGCACCGCGGCCGTGCGTGCGCCACCGTCGAAAATCGTTTCCGCAAG
>JBEKNG010000054.1:0-13813 GCA_049523075.1 Paraburkholderia sp. | reverse complement strand
GTTGGCGCAGTCCGGTGGGGCCGGTGAACGTCGACCTCGCGTATGGGATTCGTAACAAGGATATCCGGCCGTACCTGACGCTGGGTATCGCCTTCTGATCTTCTGACTGCAGTGACTTTAGTTCTCAGCAACTTGATTCGCATGGCTCGAGTATGACGACGGATTCTTCCGCCACCCCTCCTCCGCAGACGCCCGGTGACGCAACGCCGGGCGGTTCTGAGACGCCGCCTCCCGCGCGCCGCAAGCGCCGGCTGTGGAAGGCGCTCGCGTGGGCGATGGGCGTGCCGGTGCTGCTCGTGGCACTGGCAGCGGGAGCGCTATACGGCGCGGTGGCGACTGAGCGCGGCACCGCCTACGCGTGGCAGGCGGCGGTCAGGCTGTTGGGCGGCCGCCTCACCGGCACGTTGGAAGGGGGCGCGCTGGCTACGGGCCTGCGGCTGCGTCAGGTGGAGTGGCGCAGTCTTGACGGCAGCGGCACGGACATCAAGATCGATAAGGTCGATGGGCGCTGGGCCGTGAGCGGGCGGCCGTGGCGTTTTGTGATCGACTACCTGCATGTGGGCACCATCGACGCGCGGATCGGCTCGTCGTCCTCCAGTAGCAGTACACCCATGAGCTTGCCGAAAGAGCTGCGTCTGCCGATGCAAATCGACATACGCGACGTGCGGGTCGATACGCTGCTGTTGCACGAAGGTGGGTCGACGTCGGAGTATTCGCACTTCATTTTCCATGGACGCAGTGATGGGCGGCATCATGAAGCCGCGATCGATCAGCTCGACACGCCGTTCGGCTCGGTGACCGCAGCGGCGAAACTGGACGGCGTGCGGCCGTTTCCATTGACCGGCAATATCGGCTACTCGGGGAAGGTCAACGAGGAGCCGGTGCAGGTAAGTGGTCGTCTGAGCGGCACGCTGGAGACGCTGGTGGCCGAACTGGACGCGAGCGGTATGAAGCTCGCGGGGCACGCGCGCGTTGAGGCGACGCCGTTTGCCGAGGTGCCGCTGCAGCGCGCGACGTTGACGTTCGATCACATTAATCCGCAGGCGTTTGCGCCTGGCGCGCCGCTGGCGGATCTGGCGGTGCGGGCGGAGTTGCAGCCGGTGATGGGGGCGGGTGAGGGTGGCGCAGTGGGTGTGAGCGGGGCGAGTGCGGCGAGCACCTCCACGGCCAAGCCAGCCGCCGGCTTCGTCGTCGCCGGCCAGGTGTCGGTCGTCAACGCGAAACCCGGCGCCATCGACGAACATCTGCTGCCGCTGATCGAAGCGCATACCGACGTGCGGCTCGACGCGCACGCCCAGAGCATCTCGGACCTGAACGTGCGGCTCGTCAAGAACGCCACGATCACCGGTGCGGGCGCACTGACCGGCAAGCGAGGCCAACTCGATCTGCACGTCGCCGGGCTGGACCTGAACGCGCTCCAGGCGAGCGTGCGTCCGACTCAACTGGCCGGACCGATCGGCATTCGCCTGAATGACGATGTGCAGAGCATCACCCTCGATCTCGCCGATCCCAAAGCCGCGCTGCGCGCTCAGGGGAAGATCACGTTCGACCCGGCGCGCGTGAGCTTTAGCGATGTGAGGATCACGTCGGGCCGTGGGCGGATCGATCTTTCGGGCGCCATCAAGCACGACGCCGGCTCTACTTACAATCTGAAAGCACAGCTGACCGATTTCGACCCGCTCGGGCTGACTTCGCAGATGTCGTCGCGCTCGCCCGCGAGTACCGCTCCGAACAACGGCAAAGGCCGCAGCCCTGCCAAGGCGACTCCGGCAAAACGCCCGGCGCCTGCCGCAAAGTCGTCGCCGCCGCCATCGTCGTCACCCAAAATCCAGGCGCGCGTCAACGGCACGATCACGGCAGCTGGCGTCCTCGGTCCTACATTCACCACCAAGGCCGAAATCAAACTCGGTGAAAGCGTCTACGACGACCTGCCAATGACCGGCGGTGGCACGATCCAACTGGCGGGTTCGCGGATTCTGCCAAGCAAGCTCTCGCTGTCGGTGGCGGGCAATCAGGTTGATCTGCAAGGCAGCTTCGGCGCACCGGGTGACCGCCTGCGGTTTCGCGCGGACGCCCCGCAAATCGAGCGCCTCGGCTTCGGTCTGGCCGGCCAGGTCGCCGCTGACGGCGATGTGACCGGCTCGTTCGCGCATCCGAATGTCGTGCTGAACTACAAGGCCGATAGCGTCGTGTTCGGCGCGAACCGGCTCGGACACGCAGAGGGCCACGCCGAGTTGCGCGACGGTGCGAACGGCGCGCTCGTCTTCACGACCGACGCGCGCGATCTAAGCACGAACGGCGTCGAGCTGTCGACGCTGAGCGCGCGTCTGAACGGCACGCGCGCGCGCCACACGCTACAAGCCCAGGCGGTCGGCACGTTGTATCAGCGGCCGCTCGACCTGGCATTGGCAGCCAACGGAGGCCTTTCCGACACGGCGGCAGGCACGCGCTGGGACGGCACGCTCACGCAGTTGCAAAATCGCGGCACGCCCGCGCTCAATCTCGAAGCGCCGCTGACCATCAGCGCCGCGCCCAACCATGTGACGCTCGGCGCGACCCGGCTGACGCTGGAAGGCGCAGTGCTCGATCTGAAGTCGTTCGCGTTCGATCACGGACGGATCCAGTCGGCAGGCTCGTTGACGGGCGTATCCGTGACGCGCCTGATGGCGATACATCAGGAGTTCACCGGCGAGCCGCCGCCGGTGAAAACCGATCTGGTGTTCGACGGCGACTGGGACTTTGCACTCGGCAACACGGCGAGCGGCCACATCCAGTTGAAGCGCCGCGGCGGCGATGTGACCGTAGAGATCGGCAACGGTCTTGCATCGATGGGTATCACCGACCTGTCGGCGCGCGCCGACTTCAGCGCCGGCAATCGCCTGAACGCGACGGTGCATGCGCAGGCAAGCCGGATCGGCGTGATCGACGCCGACGCCCACACCACGCTCGCGATGAACGACGGCGTACTGGGTGTCGACGACGAGGCGCCGCTCTCGGGCAATATCAACGCCAATGTGCCGTCGCTGAAAACCACCGGCGGTCTGTTCGGCCCGAGTTATATGCTCGACGGCCATCTCGCGCTGAAACTCGCGCTCGGCGGTACGGTGGCCAAGCCGAGCGTGTCCGGATCGCTGGTGGGTGATGGCCTCTCGGCCACTGCGGTCGATCAGGGCATCCAGTTGAAAGATGGGGTGATCCGGATCGAGCTGTCACAGAATCTGGTCGACTTCCAGCAGGTCGAGTTCCACGGCGCAAGCGGGACGTTGCGCGCTACTGGCCGGGTGCGCCTCGACGGTTCGGAGCCCGATCTGGCCGCAAGCATCGTTGCCGACAAGCTGGAACTGTTCGCCGCGCCGGACCGCAATCTGTCGCTCTCGGGCAGCGCGACGGTGGCCAATGGCGGCCATCTGGGGGCGATGGACATCAACGGCAAATTCACAGTCGATCACGCGCTATTCGACATGCCCGAGCAGGCGGCGCCCAAGCTGGGCGACGACGTAGTGATTGTGCGGCCCGACGGCACGGTGCCCGGCGAATTGAAGCCGGGCGTAATCGCCGGTAACAAACCAGCGAGCCGCTTCGCGCCGCATGCCAGCATCGAAATCAATCTGGGTAACAACTTCCGCTTTCGCGGTCAGGGTGCGGACCTCGGCTTGACGGGCAAGATTACTGCGGTGAGTGCGCCGGACGTACCGCTGCGCGCGGTGGGCGATGTGCGCGTGACGCAAGGTTCGACCTATACCGCGTTCGGCCGCAAGCTGAACATCGAAAACGGCTTCTTCACGTTCAACGGTCCGGTCGCCAATCCGGGTATCAACATCCTGGCCATGCGACGCAACCAGCAGGTCGAGGCGGGCGTGCAGGTGACCGGCACCGTGGATGCGCCGGTCGCCAAGCTGATCTCGGAGCCGTCCGTGCCCGACAACGAAAAGCTGTCATGGCTGCTGTTTGGCCATGGCACCGACCAGGGCAACAACCTCGGTCAGCAAAGCGCGATGACGACCGCGCTGGCGTTGCTGGGCAACAGCCAGGGCAAGCGGATTGCGCAGACCTTCGGGCTCGACGAGTTTTCGATCGGCACGAGCGATGTAGGGTTGACGGATCCGCAGGTGGTGATGGTCTCGAAGGCGATTAACCAGTGGCTGGTGCTCGGTTATGAGCAGGGCTTGCAGACGGCAAGCAATGCGGTCAAAGCGACGGTCAATCTGACGCGCTACTGGTCGGTGGTGGCGTACGGTGGGACGTTCGAGGGGGCGACCCTTTTCTACACCCGGCGCTTTGACCGCTGGCCCTGGTTTAACAAGTCGACACAGTAGGGCGGTGGGTTGCCCTGCGATCCCCAAAAGGGCAACGGGTTGCCCGGTGACCCCCAAAAGCAAAAAGCACGTCGACTGACGTGCTTTTTGCATTCCGGCGCAGCGCCGGGCGCAGCGTGCGGCGCGGTTTTACTTCACCCGCATGCCCGGCTTCGCTCCGCTGTGCGGTTCGAGGATGTAGAGACCCGGTTCGGCCTTCTCGTCAGTGGCGGACGCAGCCAGTACCATCCCTTCGGACAGGCCGAACTTCATCTTGCGCGGTGCGAGGTTCGCCACCATCACCGTCAGCTTGCCGATCAGGTGTTCGGGCTGGTAAGCCGACTTGATGCCGGAGAAGACGTTGCGGGTTTCTTCCTCGCCGACGTCGAGCGTCAGTTGCAGCAGCTTGTCCGAGCCTTCCACCGCACGGCAGTCGACGATCTTCGCAATGCGCAGGTCGATCTTCGCAAAGTCGTCGATCGAGATGATGCCGGACCCGTCGTCCGCAACACCTGCCTTGGCCACCGCAGCGTCCGCTTTGGCCGCCTTGGACTTCGTCTTTGCGTCGGCAGGCGCTACGGTTTCAGTGGCCTGCAGCGAATCGCGGTTCGCTGCCAGCAGCGCTTCGATCTGCTTCGGATCGACGCGCGTCATCAGGTGCTTGTATGCGTTGATCGGATGCGCAGAACTGAGCGGCACCGTGACGTCGGACCACTTGAGCGGCTCGATGCCGAGGAAGCCTTCGACGGCCTCTGCGAGCTTCGGCAGCACCGGCTTCAGCGCAAGCGACAGCAAGCGGAACGCCTCGACGCTGACGCTGCAGGTTTCGTGCAGGGCGACGGCATTGGTCGGGTCTTTCGCCTGATCCCACGGCTTGGCGGTGTCGACGTAAGCGTTCACGGCATCGGCCAGATCCATGGTCTGGCGCAGAGCGCGGTTGTATTCGCGGGCTTCGTAGTTTGCCGCGATCTGCGGGATCGCCGCGCGCAGCGTGCCAAGCAGCGGATGCTGCATCGCGCTGTCCTGGACGCAGCCGTCGAAACGCTTGATCAGGAAGCCCGCCGCACGGCTCGCGATGTTCACGTACTTGCCGACCAGATCGCTGTTCACGCGCGCCTGGAAGTCGTCGAGGTTCAGATCGAGGTCTTCCATCGTGCTGTTGAGCTTGGCCGCGAAGTAGTAGCGCAGCCATTCCGGGTTCAGGCCGGTGTCGATCACGCTTTGTGCGGTGATGAAGGTGCCGCGCGACTTCGACATCTTCGCGCCGTCCACCGTCAGGAAGCCGTGCGCGAACACGTTGGTCGGCGTGCGATGACCCGAGAATTCGAGCATGGCCGGCCAGAACAGCGTGTGGAAGTACAGAATGTCTTTGCCGATGAAGTGATACTGCTCGGCAGTCGACCCCTTGCGGATCCAAGCGTCGAAATCGATACCGCGCTTCTCGGCGAGGTTCTTGAAGCTCGCGTAATAGCCGACCGGCGCATCCAGCCACACGTAGAAGTACTTGCCCGGCGCGCCCGGAATCTCGAAGCCGAAGTACGGCGCATCGCGCGAGATATCCCAGTCGGCGAGCTTGGCGTCGCCGGCGTCGCCGAGCCACTCGCGCATCTTGTTGGTGGCTTCCGGCTGCGCCAGACCGCCGACCCAGCCGCGCAGGAAATTCTCGCAACGCGGATCCGACAGGCGGAAAAAGTAGTGCGTCGAAGTCTTGCGGATCGGCGTGGCGCCCGACACCACCGAGTACGGGTTGATCAGTTCGGTGGGCTGGTAGGTCGAACCGCACACTTCGCAGTTGTCGCCGTACTGGTCCTTCGCGCCGCACTTCGGACACTCGCCCTTGATAAAGCGGTCCGGCAGGAACATTTCCTTGACCGGGTCATACGCCTGTTCGATATCGCGTGCGTCGATCAGGCCCGCGTCCTTGAGCGCCGTATAGACGGATTCGCTCAGAACCCGGTTCTCTTCGGAGTCGGTTGAATAGTAATTGTCAAAGGAGATGCCGAAGCTGTCGAAATCGCGCTTGTGTTCTTGCCAGACACGGTCGATCAGCTGCTTCGGGGTGATGCCTTCCTTTTCCGCCCGCAGCATGATCGGCGTGCCGTGTGTGTCGTCGGCACCGACGTAATAGACCTCGTGCCCGTGCATTCGCAGCGCGCGGACCCAGATGTCCGTCTGGATATATTCGACCAGGTGGCCAATATGGATTTGCCCATTCGCATACGGAAGGGCCGACGTGACGAGGATCTGGCGGCGGCCTGACGGCGCGCCTGCGGGGAGACCGGTTGCGGGTGCTGACATAGGGTGTGTGAGGGCTTGCGGAGAGACGAAGCTTGGATTCTAGCAGGGCGGCCGCGCCGAGCGGCGCAGGGGGAGCAAGGCTCCACTGGCTTCGGCGCGCTGAACCGGCACCAAAAAAAACCGGGGCTATGGGCCCCGGAGCAACAACGACAAGAGGAGAATGGTGCCGCGGCAGCATAGCCAGCCACGTACCGTAAATACAGACAGCGGATTTTCCGGAGAGTTCGAAATTTTTTTCGATTCGTTGACGGAAAACCTGGGCGAAACCTGCGGCCGCCTTCCAGCCGGTTTTTACCGGCGGAGATGATCCACCGCGGCCGGCCTACATGGCCCGGCGTCCGCGGCCCGGCCATTCCCCAGCTTGGCTAGCCGTTACTGAGCGTGCTGAGCCGTCGCGCGCAGATAGATTTCCACGCGACGATTCGCGGCGCGGCCGGCATCTGTGTTGTTGTCGGCAACCGGATTGTTCTGACCCATGCCTTGCGCAGACAGGCGCTGCGGATTAATGCCGCGCTGGCCGAGGTAGCCGGTCACGCTTTGCGCGCGGTTAACCGACAGCGTCTGGTTATACGCCGGCGAACCGGTGCTGTCCGTGTAACCGACCACTTGCGCGATGATTTCCGGATTCTGGGTCAGCGTCTGCGACAGCTGATCGAGCACCGGTGCGAAAGACGGCTTGATCGCGTAGCTGTTCGTGTCGAACGTGACCGAGCTCGGGATGTTCAGCTTGAGCGAACCGTCCGGCTGCTCGGTGATCTGCGTGCCGGTGCCCTTGGTGGCGCCCGACAGCTTGTTGTGGATGGCTTGCCAGTTGTAGCCGGTGATGCCGCCCACCGCCGCGCCGACTCCGGCACCGATTGCTGCGCCCTTACCGCCGCCGAAGATCGCGCCGAGTGCGGCGCCCGTGCCCGCACCCACGCCCGTACCGACGGCCGTGTTGGTGCCTTGCTGGGTTGCGCAGCCTGCGAGCAGCGAACCGGCTACGGCGAATACTGCGAAGCGAGTCATGACTTTTGCGTTCATTTTTGAATCCTCTTGATTATTAAAGCGGGTCGACCTTAAACGAGACCGCGTGGAAACCGCACGGCATCTGCGCGATTGCTCCATGCAATCATCTTGCATGGCACACAGCGAAGAAGGGTCTTCCGGCAAGGCTTGGCGCCAGCCACTACAATGATGACTTAAGTAAGCAGCGATACGGCCCTATGGCCTGCTGCTGCCGAAGGTTGCCCGGCAAGGCCGTTTTTCGCAATGCCGCATAACAATTTTTTTCAATTTCCGGTTGACGGCCGAAACTTCGATTCCGCCGTGCCGCAAGTGTTCCCCAATGGAGTTTCAATGAGCATTGATCGGGCTTTGGTCGACGCCGCCCTTGCGTCCGTCGCCGACCCTAATACGGGACGCCCGTTCGCGGCGGCCAAAAACCTCAAGAACGTCGTTATCGATGGTGCCACGGTTAGCGTCGAGGTGGTACTCGGCTATCCGGCCAAACGCCAGTTTGAAGCGATCCGCACGCTGGTCGGCGAGGCCTTGCGCGCCGTGCCGGGTGTTGCCGAAGTGCGTGTGCAGGTGTCGCAGCAAGTCGCGGCGCATACCGTGCAGCGCGGCGTAAAACTGCTGCCGAACGTGAAGAACATCATCGCGGTTGCGTCGGGCAAAGGCGGCGTCGGCAAGAGCACGACCGCCGTGAACCTGGCGCTGGCGCTCGCGAGCGAAGGCGCGTCGGTGGGGGTGCTGGACGCCGATATTTATGGCCCGTCGCTGCCTATGATGCTCGGCATCGAGGGCCGTCCGGAGTCGCAGGACGGCCAGTCGATGAGCCCGATGCGCGGTCACGGCATGCAGGCCAATTCGATCGGCTTTCTGATCGAGCAGGACAATCCGATGGTCTGGCGCGGCCCGATGGCCACCTCCGCACTCGAACAGCTGCTGCGGCAGACGAACTGGCAGGATCTCGACTACCTGATCGTCGACATGCCGCCGGGCACCGGCGACATCCAGCTCACGCTTTCGCAGCGCGTGCCGGTGACGGGGGCGGTGATCGTCACGACGCCGCAGGATATCGCCCTGCTCGACGCGAAGAAGGGCCTCAAGATGTTCGAGAAGGTCGGCATTCCGATCCTCGGGATCGTCGAGAACATGGCCGTCCATGTCTGCTCGAACTGCGGCCACGAAGAGCATATCTTCGGCGCGGGCGGCGGTGAGAGGATGGCTAAGGAATATGGCGTCGAAGTGCTCGGCAGCCTGCCGCTCGACATCGGCATCCGCGAACAGGCCGACTCCGGCCGACCGACCGTGGTGGCCGATCCGGACGGGCGGATTGCAGAGATTTACCGCGAGATCGCGCGCAAGGTGGCGATCCATATCGCCGAGCGGGCCCGCGATATGACCTCGAAGTTTCCGAATATCGTTGTCCAGAACACCTGAGGAGCCCTCAGGACGGCGGGCGAAGGCGTCGGAGACGCCTCCGCTCGCGGTATCATGTCGACTTCATCAGGTTCGGCTCGGCGACCGCAGGGGCGGCCGGCGGTCGACAAGAGGATCGCATGGGAAAACGAATCGACGGGCAGGCGGTGCATGCGTTCATCGTCCTGGCTGCCAGCAGTCTGCTGTTATGCGGCTGCACTACATTCCTGAGACCACAGGAGAAACGCGCCGAGGCACAATTGGTGCCGGCCGTCGGAAGCCAGGCGCGCGGTCTGGTGACCTTCATCGAGCGCTCAGATGGCGTGCAGGTGACGTACAACCTTTCCGGCTTGCCGCCCGATAGCGACCACGCCCTGCAGGTGCACGAGCGTGGCGACTGCAATTCGGCAGACGGCTCGAGCCTCGGCGCGATCTTCGCCCCGGCGGCCGAGCGGCTGAAGACAGGCGCCCGGGTCGAAGGCGATCTCGGCAATATTCACGCGGATTCGAACGGCGTGGCCACGGGCTTCATCGTGGCGCCTGACGTTTCGCTCGACGGTATCCGCTCGGTGTTGCAGCGTGCGGTCGTCGTGCATCGCGATGCTTCCGATCCGTATGCCTGGCCGCAACACGGCGCGGGTGCACCGCTCGCCTGCGGTGTGATTCACCAGTAGTGCTGCTGCGGCGTGGTGGCGCAGGGTGCGCTCCTGGCCTGGTTGCGCCAGCAAGAATCGCTGCACTGCAGCAAGGCCATCTCGGCATCTTCTCAAATGATCGCGCGGCCGGGTTTCGCGGCCTCCGGCGGCCAGTCCGCTGCGCTGCAGATACACAGTGGTTGCGTCGCGGCTGCACCCCGACAGCCCATATTTGCCGCAGTCGCGGCAGCGTCGCGCTGATCGCGTAAAATAAGCGCCTTTCGTCCGGCAGCACGCGGCCCCAACGGGCCTCGGCCGGATTTCATCCGTCTTTCATTCGTCACGCAGCGTTCAACTATGACCATCAAATCCGACAAATGGATCCGCCGCATGGCGGCGTCGCACAACATGATCGAGCCGTTCGCGCCCGATCAGGTGCGCGTCTCCGAGGACGGCCGGAAGATCGTCAGCTACGGCACGTCGAGCTACGGCTACGACATTCGCTGCGCCGACGAATTCAAGATCTTCACGAATATCAACTCGACCATCGTCGATCCGAAGAACTTCGATGAGAAGTCGTTTGTCGATTTCAAGGGGGATGTCTGCATCATCCCGCCGAACTCGTTCGCCCTCGCGCGCACGGTCGAGTATTTCCGCATTCCGCGCAGCGTGCTGACGGTGTGTCTGGGCAAGTCGACCTACGCGCGTTGCGGAATCATCGTCAACGTCACGCCGTTCGAACCGGAGTGGGAAGGGCACGTGACGCTCGAGTTCTCAAATACGACACCTTTGCCTGCGAAAATCTACGCGAACGAAGGCGTCGCGCAGGTGCTGTTTTTCGAAAGCGACGAAATTTGTGAAACGTCGTACGCGGACCGCGGCGGCAAATATCAAGGTCAGCACGGCGTGACGTTGCCCAAAACGTGACGTCGGCAGCGCACTGACCCACCCGCTATACAGGTGACCGCTGCTCTTTACCCAGGACAGCGGTCTTCCTTTTGGAGAATCGCCCATGAAGTTTCGTTTTCCCGTCGTCATCATTGACGAAGATTTCCGCTCCGAGAACATCTCGGGTTCCGGCATCCGGGCTCTCGCCGAAGCAATCGAGAAAGAAGGCGCGGAAGTGCTCGGGCTGACGAGCTATGGCGATCTGACTTCCTTCGCGCAGCAGTCGAGCCGCGCGTCGTGCTTCATCCTGTCGATCGACGACGATGAACTGTTGCCGTATGTTGATAACGTCGCGGTCGAGGGCGAGACGCCCGAGCTGGCCGCTGCGATCGTTGCGCTGCGTGCGTTCGTGACTGAAGTGCGTCGCCGCAACGCCGACATTCCGATCTTCCTGTACGGCGAGACCCGCACCTCACGCCACCTGCCCAACGACATCCTGCGCGAGTTGCACGGCTTCATCCACATGTTCGAGGACACGCCGGAGTTCGTCGCGCGCCATATCATCCGCGAGACCAAGGTGTACCTGGATGCGCTCGCGCCGCCGTTCTTCAAGGAACTGGTGCAGTACGCGGACGAAGGCTCGTATTCGTGGCACTGCCCGGGGCACTCGGGCGGTGTGGCGTTCCTGAAGAGTCCGCTCGGCCAGATGTTCCACCAGTTCTTCGGCGAGAACATGCTGCGTGCAGACGTGTGTAACGCCGTCGACGAACTCGGCCAGTTGCTCGATCACACCGGCCCAGTGGCCGCGTCCGAGCGCAATGCAGCGCGCATTTTCAGCGCCGACCACGTGTTCTTCGTGACCAACGGCACCTCGACCTCGAACAAGATCGTCTGGCACGGCACGGTGGCTCCTGGCGACATCGTGCTGGTGGACCGCAACTGTCACAAGTCGATCCTGCATGCCATCACGATGACCGGCTCGATTCCGGTCTTCCTCACGCCGACGCGCAACAACTTCGGCATCATCGGTCCGATCCCGCGCAGCGAATTCGAGCCGGAGAACATCAAGAAGAAGATCTTGGCGAATCCGTTCGCCCGCGAAGCGCTGGCGAAGAATCCGGATCTCAAACCGCGCATTCTGACCATCACGCAGAGCACCTACGACGGCGTGATCTATAACGTCGAAATGATCAAGGAGATGCTCGGCGACTGGCTCGATACGCTGCACTTCGACGAAGCATGGCTGCCGCACGCCGAGTTCCACGAGTTCTATCAGGACATGCACGCCATTGGCGCGGGCCGTCCGCGCATCGGCGCACTGGTGTTCGCGACGCACTCGACGCACAAGCTTCTGGCCGGCATTTCGCAGGCTTCGCAGATCGTCGTGCAGGACTCGAAGAACAGCCGCTTCGACAAGCACCGCTTCAACGAAGCGTATCTGATGCACACCTCGACGAGCCCGCAGTACGCGATCATCGCTTCGTGCGACGTGGCCGCGGCGATGATGGAAGCGCCGGGCGGCACTGCACTGGTGGAAGAGTCGATTGCCGAGGCGCTCGATTTCCGCCGCGCGATGCGCAAGGTCGACGACGAATACGTCGACGACTGGTTCTTCAAGGTGTGGGGTCCGGAGGAGTTCGCCGAAGAGGGCATCGGTTCGCGCGAAGACTGGATGCTGCGCCCGAACGACCCATGGCACGGCTTCGGCCCGCTCGCCGAAGGCTTCAACATGCTCGACCCGATCAAGGCGACCATCGTGACGCCAGGTCTGGACATGGACGGCGGTTTCGGCGAGTCCGGCATTCCGGCCGCGATCGTCACGAAGTACCTGGCCGAGCACGGCATCATCGTCGAGAAGACCGGGCTGTATTCGTTCTTCATCATGTTCACGATCGGCATTACGAAGGGCCGCTGGAACTCGATGGTGACCGAACTGCAGCAGTTCAAGGACGACTACGACAACAACCAGCCGCTGTGGCGCGTGTTGCCGGAGTTCGTCGCACATCACCCGATGTACGAGCGCGTCGGCCTGCGCGATCTGTGCGAGCAGATCCACAGCGTCTACCGTGCCAACGACATTGCACGTCTGACTACCGAGATGTACCTGTCGAGCATGGAGCCGGCCATGAAGCCGTCCGACGCGTTTGCCAAGCTCGCGCACCGCGAGATTGACCGGGTATCGATCGACGAGCTCGAGGGCCGCGTCACGTCGATTCTGCTTACGCCGTATCCGCCGGGCATTCCGCTGCTGATTCCGGGCGAGCGTTTCAACAAGACGATCGTCAACTATCTGCGCTTTGCGCGTGAATTCAACGAGCGCTTCCCGGGCTTCCATACGGATATCCACGGTCTGGTGGGCGAGACCATCAACGGTCGCATCGAGTACTTCGTCGATTGCGTGCGCGGCTGAAGATGGGACGGCTGCATCGGATCAGCGGCGCCAGGACGTGGGCCGCCGCTGTAGCGCTGACGATGGCGTTGACGGTGATGGGCAGCGCGCGCGCAGAAGTGGCCGCGGCCGACCCAATCGACGCGGCGATGCGCGCGTGTCTGGCTCGCAGCGACATGTCGTCGACGGCGGGCCAGTTGCAGTGCATGGAGACGGCCCGTTTTGGCTGGCAGGCCGCACTGGACACGGCATGGCAGCAGCTGCTGGCGAAGGTGCCGCTGGCGCGGCGCAAGCCGTGGGAAGATGCCCAGGCGCGCTGGCAGGCATCGCGTGATGCGCAGGCACCCTTGCTCGACGCGGTCTTCGCAACGCGGCAAGGCGCGATGTACCAGATGGCCGAGGCCGACATGCAACTGCAACCGGTGCGCGATCGCGCGCTGGCCCTGCGCAGTGCGGTGGCCGGAGCGGCGACGGGCGCTGCCGCGCCGGTTCGCCCACGCCCCTGCACCGCGGATGCGATGTGCGAACACGCGACGTTCGACTTGAACCGCTACTACCGCCGTTTGCAGGCGAAGATGCCGGCGCATGCACGTCCCACTCTGGTTCGGGCGCAGCGGGCATGGACTGCATATATGGACGCTGCGAGCGCAGTGACGGATGAATCCGGACGGGTCGATATCATTGGCGCGCGGGTCGCAACGCTGAAGCGTTTGTCCGAGACGATCGGCAGCAGCGGCTGAGGGGGCGCGTCATCACTTGACCAGGAACTGCTCTGACCGGGGATGGCGATTCGCCCAGTAGATCGCGCATGGCGTCCTCGATATAGGCGGTTCGGCATGCTGCTGGCCTGGCTGTTTTGGCTGTTTTCCTAGGGCGTTGGCCTTTCCTTGCATTCTTATCGG
>JBEKNG010000053.1:0-13842 GCA_049523075.1 Paraburkholderia sp. | reverse complement strand
AAGCGCGCTTCGACCTCGGCCTTCGGTCCGACCCACAAATAACGCAGGCGCCCCAGCGCATCAGGCACGCGAATCAGCGCGCCCGCCGGGCCGTCCACTTTCACGTGCACGCCATCCGGCACCGCGTCGAACACACCCGAGAGCGCCTTGCGCACGTCGCCCGCGAGACCCACCACGGCCAGTTCGCCGCTCGCATCGGTGAGCTTCGCCTTGGCGCGCAGCACGAACATCGATAGACGTTTTTGTACCGCCGCCTGGACGTCCTTCGACACCAGCAGGCGGATCGTTTCACCGCTGCGCCAACTCAGGAGCGACGCCAGCAAGCGGCCCTTGGCCGAGCAATAGCCGGCCAGGCGGGCGTTGGCGGCCTCCAGATGCTGGGTGTCGTTGGTCAACTGGCCATGCAGGAAGCTCGCCGCATCGTCGCCGGTCGCGTCGATGACGCCGAATTGTGTGAGCGGCATATACGTGCCGTGTGCCGTCACCGCGTCGAATTCCTCGCGCGTGGGGCGCGGCAGCGGGGGCAGCGTGACCGGTGTGGCAGCAGCAGCGGCGCCGGGAGCAGAAGCGAGCGGTGTGTTCATGGATTCACAGAACAGTCAATTCTGACTTTAGCTAGGGCAAGCAAGTATTATATGGGGTCCACCCCAGCCATGTTTCGCATGTCCCTTCTGAAGAAATGTCTCGTTGCCGGCACGATCGTCGTTGCGCTGGCCGCAGCCGCTGTTGCCGGCGGATATCACTGGGCCAACACCCCCATCACCCTGGCACCCCCGCAACTCGACGTCACAGTCAAACCGCACAGCAGCCTGCGCAGCGTCACGCTGCAGCTGAATCGCGGCGGCGTGCCGGTCGAGCCGGAGCTGTTCGTCATCATGACGCGCCTGCTCGGGCTGCAAAGCCAGCTCAAATCGGGCAACTACGAGTTCAAGAGCGGTGTGACGCCGTACGAAGTCCTGCAGAAGATCGCCCGCGGCGACGTCAACGAGTATGTCGCAACGATCATCGAAGGCTGGACCTTCAGGCACATGCGCGCCGAACTGGACGCCAACCCGGCGCTGATCCACGATACGGTCGCCATGAATGACGCCCAGCTCCTCACTGCAATCGGCGCGCCGGAAGCCTCGATCGGCAACGGAGAAGGACTGTTTTTCCCGGACACGTATCTGTTCGACAAGAATACTAGCGACCTCGACGTCTACCGTCGTGCCTATCACCTGATGCGCGAGCGCCTCGATGAGGCCTGGATGTCACGGGCGCCGGGGCTCCCGTACAAAACGCCTTATGATGCGCTGACGATGGCGTCGATCATCGAAAAGGAAACCGCCAAGGCGTCGGACCGGCCGATGGTCGCGGCGGTGTTCGCGAACCGGCTGCGCGTGGGCATGCCGCTGCAGACCGATCCGACGGTGATCTACGGCATGGGCGACGGATATACGGGCCATTTGCACAAACACGACCTGCTGACCGACACTCCCTACAATACCTATACGCGGATGGGCCTACCGCCAACCCCAATTTCGCTGCCGGGGGTCGCGTCGCTGCAGGCGGCGCTCAACCCGGCACAGACCACGGCGCTGTACTTCGTGTCGCGCGGCGACGGCAGCAGCATTTTTTCTGACACACTCGGCGATCACAACAAGGCCGTCGACAAATATATTCGAGGGCAATGATGCCGCGGGGCAAATTCATCACGTTCGAAGGCATTGACGGAGCGGGCAAGACCACGCATCTCGCGTGGTTTCGCGAGCGCCTTGAACAGCACATCGCGCCAGGCGGCCGTACGGTCATCATGACGCGCGAGCCGGGCGGCACCGCGCTCGGCGAGTCGCTGCGCGAGATACTGCTGCATCAGAAGATGGACCTCGAAACCGAGGCCTTGCTGATGTTCGCGGCGCGCCGCGAACATCTGGCCGAAGTGATCGAGCCGGCGCTGGCGCGCGGCGACTGGGTGCTGTCGGACCGCTTCAGCGACGCGACCTTTGCGTATCAGGGCGGCGGCCGCGGCCTGCCGCGCGACAAGCTCGAAGCGCTGGAGCGCTGGGTGCAGGGCGGTTTTCAGCCGGACCTGACGCTGCTGTTCGACGTGCCGCCCGACACGGCCAGCGAGCGGCGCAGTTCGGCGCGCGAACCGGACCGCTTCGAGAGCGAATCGGACGCGTTTTTCACCCGCACGCGGGCCGAGTATCTGCGCCGCGCGGAAGAGGCGCCGTACCGGTTCGCTATCATTGACTCTTCACAGAGCATTCCAAAAATTCAGCAAAGACTTGAAGAGTTGATTGCAACGCTTTGATTTTAAATAAATATAAACGCAAATTATGACGAGTAGAAAGCTCGAGTCATACTTGAGAACACGCAGTCAACTGATTGAATTCAAAGAGAAACGATGATTTATCCGTGGCAAGCCGATGACTGGAACCGTCTGCAACAACTGCGCGGGCATTGGCCGCATGCTTTGTTGCTCCATGGCCAGGCGGGGATCGGCAAGTTGCGCTTTGCGCAGCATCTGGCGCAGGGCCTGTTGTGTGAGGCTCAGCTTCCCAACGGCGAGCCGTGCGGCGCCTGCGCCGCCTGTAACTGGTTCGTGCAGGGCAACCACCCGGATTACCGGATCGTGGTGCCGGAGGCGCTGGCCGCAGAAGCGGGGCTCGCCAGTGCCGCTGTCGCGGACGAAAAAGCTGAGAAGGCCGACGCCGACGACGGCAAGAAGACCCGCGCGCCGAGCAAGGAAATCAAGATCGAACAGGTGCGCGCGCTGCTCGATTTTTGCGGCGTGGGCTCGCACCGCGGCGGCGCGCGGGTCGTCGTGCTGGCGCCGGCCGAGGCACTCAATGTCGCAGCCGCCAACGCACTTCTGAAGACGCTTGAAGAGCCGCCCGCTGGCGTGGTGTTCCTGATGGTCTCGGCGCGCATCGACCGCTTGCTGCCCACCATCATCAGCCGCTGCCGCCAGTGGCCGATGACGGCGCCCGCGGCGGACGTCGCGACGCCATGGCTGGCTGCGCAAGGCGTAGCTGACGCACCGGCGCTGTTGGCCGAAGCGGGCGGCGCGCCGCTTACCGCGGTAGCGCTGGCCGGCGACGAGAACCGGGCGCTGCGCGACTGGACTCTCAAGCAGCTCGCCGCCGGCCCGCAGTGCGATGCGTTCGCCTGCGCCGAAGCGCTGCAGAAGCTGCCGGTGCCGCTCGTGCTTGGCTGGCTGCAGCGCTGGCTTTACGACCTGCTCGCACAACGCACCGCCGGCGTGCCGCGCTATTTTCCGCAGGCGGGAGTGGCGCTCACGCGTTGCGCGGCCCAGGCCGACGCTACGGCGTTCGCCCGTTTCACCAAGGCCGTGACCCGCCAGCGCGCGGTGGAAAACCATCCGCTGAACGCCCGGCTGGTCTTCGAGGAACTGTTTATTGGCTATCGCGACCTGTTCGCCTAAACCCTTCCGCTTGATACTTGTTTGACACCCGCTTGATACCTGACAATTTCGCCGCCACCATGAGCCTTTCTTACCGCGATGCCACGCTCGACGACCTGCCCGCCATCGTCGCCATCTACAACTCGACGGTGCCTTCGCGCCAGGTCACGGCCGATCTGGAGCCGGTGAGCGTCGAAAGCCGGCTTGCCTGGTTTCACGCGCACGGGCCGGAGAAGCGGCCGCTGTGGGTGGTCCAAGGTGAGGGCCGGGTGATCGGCTGGCTGAGCTTCTCGGATTTTTACGGCCGCCCGGCGTATTCGCGTACCGCCGAGGTCAGCATCTATCTGGACGAAGCGGCCCGCGGCAAGGGTCTCGGCAAACAGCTGCTGGCCGCGGCGCTGGCAGCCGCGCCGGGACTCGGCATTGACAGCGTGCTGGGCTTCATTTTTGGCCACAATGAAGCGAGCCTGCGTCTGTTCCGCAGCTTCGACTTCGGCGAATGGGGCGCGCTGCCGCGCGTCGCGGTGCTGGACGGGGTCGAGCGCGATCTGATCATTCTCGGACGACGGCTCGAGCCGGCCGCCTGACCCCGCCCAATCCGTTTCAGACCTTCAGACCACCACCGGATTCATCGCAGGACACCACCATGTTTGTCGATTCGCACTGCCACATCAACTTCGAAGGACTCGCCGACCGCCTGCCCCAGGTCATCGAGAACATGCGCACCCACTCGGTCACGCATGCGCTGTGCGTGTCCGTCGACCTCGAGACCCTGCCGTCTGTGCTGGCGGTCGCCGAAGCCTATGAGAACGTCTATGCGTCGGTCGGCGTGCACCCGGATCACGAAGACGCACAGGAGCCGAGCGTCGCCGAACTGGTCGAGCTAGCCCGGCACCCTAAGGTGGTCGCCATCGGCGAGACGGGACTTGACTACTACCGCCTCGAAGGCCGCACGATCGCCGACATGGAATGGCAGCGCGAGCGCTTTCGCACCCATATCCGCGCGGCGCATGCTACGGGCAAGCCCCTCATCATCCATACCCGTTCATCGGCGGAAGACACGCTACGGATCATGGCCGAGGAGCGCGCGGGCGAGCCCGGCGGCGTGATGCACTGCTTCACCGAACCGTGGGCGATTGCCGAGCAGGCGCTGGCGCAGAACTTTTATATTTCGCTCTCCGGCATCGTCACCTTCAAGAGCGCGACCGAGGTGCAGGACGTGGCGCGGCGCGTGCCGCTCGAGCGGCTGTTGATCGAAACCGACTCGCCGTACCTCGCGCCGGTGCCTTATCGCGGCAAGCCGAATGAACCTGCGTACGTAAGTTATGTCGGACGCTTCATCGCACAACAACGCGAGATGCCGGACGCGGCGCTGGCCGCCGCGACGACGGAAAACTTCTTCCGGCTCTTCGGAATTCCTGCGCCGGCTGGCGCCTGAATCCTGAAATCGATTATTATCAACACGATAGGGACGATTCCTAAAGCTATATATGAACAATTACTTGACTCAGACCCACGCCCAGATCACCTCATCGCTCGCCGCCAACCGCATGCGGAACCTGTCATCTCTGCGGCGCGGCGCCGCTCGTGTCGCTCGGGTCGCGTTGGCAGGCGGGTTCGCCTGCGCGGCATTCGCCGCGCTGCCGGTTCAGGCTGCGCCCGCTGACACGATGATCAAGGCAGTCAAGTTCGACGACGTCAACGAAGTCAACAAGCAGCTTTCGCACGGCATGGACCCGAATCTGACCGACGACCAGGGCATGCCGCTCCTCGTGCTCGCCGCCCGCGAAAAGTCGGACAAGGTCGCCGCCGCGTTGGTCGCCAACCCGAAGACCAACATTGAGATCACGGACAAGGCGGGCGAAAACGCCATGATGCTGGCCGCGCTGAACGGCGACATGGCGATGGTGCAACTGCTGATCTCGAAGGACGCCGAGGTCAACAAGAAGGGCTGGACGCCGCTGCACTACGCAGCCGCCAACGGTCATGACGACATCGTCAAGCTGCTGCTGGATCACTCCGCGTATGTCGACGCCGGCTCGCCGAACGGCACCACGCCGCTGATGATGGCCGCGCGGGGCGGTCACGTCTCGACTGTGAAGGTCCTGCTCGACAACGGCGCGGACCTGAACGTGAAAAACCAGATCGGGATGAACGCACTCGATTTCGCCAAGCAGTACAAGGAACCGGACGTCGTCGAAGGTCTGACGGCGCGCATGCAGCAAACGCAGCAGAAGTAAGGCAGGCGGCATGCTTCGCATGCCGTAAAAACAGTGCAGAATAACGCTTACGGCGCGCTTTGGGGCGCGCCGTTTCTATGCGGCATCAGACCGCGCGATAATTACCTGGAAGGATCACCATGCTGCGGGCTTTGATTTGCACGAGCGCGCTTGCCGTACCGCTAACGGCAGCCGCATTTACGGGAGGCGACCTCAACAGGCTGTGCGAGAAAACGGACGTGGCGTCACGAAGCGCCTGCGCCGCGTATATTGAAGGCGCGGCCGACGGCGTCTTCAATACGATCGACGCAATCGGCGGCACCACTGGCCCGCGGGTCGGCCAGTATTTCTGCCTGCCGCAGGACGCCCGCTCGCAACAGTTGACTGACGCGGTGCGCAAGTACATCGCGGAGAATCCGAACGCCACCGGCTACAACGCCAGCACGGCCATTTCATTGGGGCTCGGCAAGGCATTTCCCTGCAGGAGCGGCGAGTAAGACTGCCTGTGTTGAGGCCGGGCTCGTCGTGCCGGGCTTGCAACTGATCCTCCTCGAGACGGGTCGAAGTGTCATTCTGACCTGACAAGCGAACCTGGGTGGCGCGCCGGCATGGGCGCCCCCCGAACCGAGGAGGACTAGAGACATGGGCCGACTGATCGTCGTGTCGAATCGCGTGGCAACGCCGACCGAAACCAAAGGGTCGGCTGGGGGGCTTGCGGTCGGCGTATTCGGCGCGTTGAAGGACGCGGGAGGCGTGTGGTTCGGCTGGAGCGGCGATGTGGTCAGCGAAACCGTGGCCAACGCCGGCCCGACGCTCGAACAGGAAGGCGCGGTGACGTTCGCCACCGTCGGGCTCACACGCAAGGATTACGACCAGTACTATCGCGGCTTTTCGAACGCAACGCTGTGGCCGGTCTTTCACTATCGCAATGATCTTGCCCAATACGAGCGTGAGGAGTACGCGGGCTACCGGCGCGTCAACGCCTGGCTTGCGCACCGCCTGATCAAGCTGCTCGAGCCCGACGACGTGATCTGGGTGCACGACTATCACCTGATTCCGTTCGCCGAAGCGCTGCGCTCCGAAGGCGTCACCAACCGCATTGGCTTTTTCCTGCATATCCCGTTTCCCGCACCGCAGATCCTGCTCAATATCCCGCCCCACGAAGAGCTGGTGAAGTCGCTTTGTTGTTACGATCTGCTCGGTTTCCAGACTGCCACCGACCAGCTCGCGTTCCACGACTATCTGGTGCGCCACGCGCGCGGCAGCGTGAGCGCGGACGGCCACGGGGAGGCCTTTGGACGCAATCTGCGCACGGGTGTCTACCGGATCGGTGTGTTTCCCGACGAGATCGCCGAACAGGCGCAGCGCTATGAAAGCCGCCAGCATGTGCTGGACCTCAAGCAGAGCCTCGAAGGCCGCAAGCTGATCATGAGCGTCGACCGGCTCGATTATTCGAAAGGTCTAGTCGAGCGTTTCCGCGCCTTCGAGCATCTGCTCGAGCGCTCGCCCGAATGGCGCGGCAATGTTACGCTGGTGCAGATCGCACCGCCCACCCGGTCCGATGTCGCCACCTATCAGCAGATCCGCCAGGACCTCGAATACGAAGCGGGGCGCATCAATGGCCGCTATTCGGGCCTCGACTACACGCCGATCCGTTATCTGAATCAGCGTTACGACCGCTGGAAACTGATGTCGCTGTTTCGTGAGTCGCAGATCGGCTTTGTCACGCCGTTGCACGACGGCATGAATCTTGTCGCCAAGGAGTATGTGGCGGCGCAGAACCCCGATGATCCGGGCGTGCTGGTGTTGTCGATTTTCGCGGGCGCGGCGGCCGAACTGAGCGGTGCGCTGCTGGTGAATCCGCACGATTCAGTGGGCATGTGCGAGGCCCTGCAGCGGGCGCTCTCGATGCCGCTCGAGGCGCGCCAGCGCCGTCACGAGATCAACATGGCCGCACTGCGCGAGAACGATCTCGGCGTGTGGCGCGACTCGTTCCTGCGCGACTTGCGCAGCGTGCCGCAGCATGGAGCGGGTGCCGCGGGACGGTCGTCCTGATGCGGGCGGCCTCGCGGGCGGAGGTGTCATGCTAACCGCGCTCGCGATTGCCAACTATCGCTCGCTGCGCGAAGTGATTGTGCCGCTCGGCGCACTGAATATCGTCACGGGGCCAAACGGCAGCGGCAAATCCAGCGTGTATCGCGCCTTGCGGCTGCTGGCGCAGACGGCGCGCGGCGGCGTGATTGGCTCGCTGGCGCGCGAAGGCGGTCTGCCGTCGACGCTCTGGGCCGGCCCCGAGCGTTTCTCGCGCGGCATGCTGACCGGCGATCTGCCGGTGCAGGGCACGCGCCGCAGCGAGCCGGTCAATCTGCGGCTCGGCTTTGCCAGCGATCAGTTCAGCTATGCGATCGATCTCGGTTTGCCGACCACCAAGCCGTCCGAGACGGCGTTCGCGCTCGACCCCGTCATCAAGCGCGAATGCATCTGGAGCGGCCCGCTGCTGCGGCCGTCGGCGTTGCTGGTGGACCGCCAGGGCGCATCGATCCGGGCGCGAGACGACAGCGGCGAATGGCAGACCATCCCGCAACCGGTCGCAACTTTCGATAGCATGATGACGGAATTCTCCGACCCGCGCACCGCGCCGGAAATGATCGCGGTGCGCGAGCAGATCCGCTCATGGCGCTTCTACGACCATTTCCGCACCGATAGCGAGTCGCCTGTGCGGCTGCCGCAAATCGGCACGCACACCCCGGTGTTGAGCGACGACGGCGCCGATCTCGCCGCCGCGCTGCAGACCATCCGCGAAATCGGCGACCCGGTCGCGCTCGACGCGGCCATCGACGACGCGTTTGCTGGCTCGCGGGTTTCAGTCGCGAGCCTCGAGGGCCGCTTCGAAGTGACGATGCATCAGCACGGGCTATTGCGGCCGTTAAAGGGCGCGGAGCTCTCCGATGGCACCTTGCGCTATCTGTTGCTGGTGGCCGCGCTCCTGACGCCGCGTCCTCCCGCCTTGCTGGTACTGAACGAACCGGAAACGAGCCTGCATCCCGATCTGCTGCCGGCGCTGGCGCGGCTGGTCGCACGAGCCGCACGTCATTCGCAGGTGGTGGTGGTTTCGCACGCGGCGCGACTGATCGCGGCGCTGGAGCGCGAGGACGGCAGTCAATCGATCGTGCTCGAAAAGGAGCTCGGTGCAACGCGGATCGCCGGTGCGGATGACCTCGATGTGCCGCCGTGGAAGTGGCCGGGTCGGTGACGCTAACGCGCTGCACGCCGGCGCAAGGTCGGCGCGCGGGGATGTTTCCTGACTGTAACAGTGAAAAGGAATTGAAAGGATTAAGGCTTTTTGGGGCGTAATCGGCAATAATCTGAACCAAGGCCGACGCATACGGCCAACCCATAAGCAGAGCGCATAGGCTGCCGCCGCCGGCCCGTCGCATTAATGGGAGACACCGGCGCAGGCATACTCGTGCGCCGCTGGCGGTGAACGTTGCGTGGCATTGCCCCCAGTGGGCTTGTCCCGCGCGTTGCGGTATCTCGCCCGCGCGGCGTGGCGCTCGAGAGGCCGCGCAGCGCGGGCATGGCACATGCAGGCCGTCAGTTTCACGGAGACACACGATGAGAATTGCTCAGATCGCCCCCTTGACGGAATCGGTGCCGCCCAAGCTGTACGGCGGGACTGAGCGCGTCGTGTCGTACATTACGGAGGCGCTGGTCGACCTCGGCCACGATGTGACGCTGTTTGCCAGTGGCGACTCGATCACCAGCGCGAAGCTCGAAGCCGTATGGCCACGCGCACTGCGGCTCGATCCCGGCATCCGCGACCGTATCGCGCCGCATATGCTGCTGATGGAACTGGTGCGCCGCCAGGCCGACTCGTTCGATGTGCTCCATTTCCACATGGACTACTACTCGTTCTCGGTGTTCAAACGCCAGGACACGCCGTTCGTCACCACCCTGCACGGCCGGCTCGATTTGCCGGAGCAGCAGCCTGTCTTCGACACCTTCAACACCGCGCCGGTGATTTCGATTTCGAACTCGCAGCGTCAGCCCTTGCCGCAGGCCAAATGGCTGACCACCGTGTATCACGGGCTGCCTGAGAAGCTGTATACCCCACAGCCGGTCGAACAGAAGTACCTGGCGTTTCTCGGCCGCATCTCGCCGGAAAAACGCGTGGATACGGCGATTCGCATTGCCGGCCGCTGCGGGCTGCCCATCCGGATAGCGGCGAAGGTCGACTCGGCCGACCGTGAGTACTTCGAACGCGATATCAAGCCGTTGCTGGATCTGCCGTACGTCGAGTACATCGGCGAGATTGCTGACGATCAAAAGGCCGAATTCCTCTCGGGTGCGCATGCGCTGCTGTTTCCGATCGACTGGCCCGAGCCGTTTGGCCTCGTGATGATCGAAGCAATGGCGTGCGGCACGCCGGTGATCGCCTTCAATCGTGGCGCCGTGCCGGAAGTGCTGGACGATGGCGTGACAGGCTTTATCGTCGAGGATGAAATCGGCGCCGTCGCTGCGGTGAACCGTCTGCACAAGGTGCCGCGTGCAGGCGTGCGTGCGCGCTTCGAGGCGCGCTTTACCTCACACCGGATGGCGCAGCAGTATGTCGACGCGTATCAGTCGGTGATTCGCGCGCAGAAGCGCTCGCGCTTCAAGGTGATCGATACGTCCACGCCGCGCTGAGCGCAGCGTCTGGGCGCGATAAAGAAACGGCGATGCCTGAACCAGGCATCGCCGTTTTTGGTTGGGACCTTGCGTCCCGAATGCTGTGCGCCTAGATATGCAGGCGCGACACCTTCGTGCCGTTGATCGAAATGTCGCCCATCAGGCCGGCGTTCGTCAGCACGAACACTTGGACCGGCGCGGTGGCCGTGGTGGTATCGATGGCGCCGTTTGCGCCCATCTTCACGAGGGCGACCGAAGCGTCGCCGCCTGCGGACCAGCCGTCGGCATTGCGGAATTTGTCGAGCGCGTCCTGTGTCATGAACAGGAAGATGATGGCCTTCGACTGCGCACCGGCCTGCAGGCCGAAAGAGCCCGAGACCGTACTGTAGTAGCCGACCGTGCCGCCGCCGACTTTCAGCGATCCCTCGCCATACTGGCCGCCGACGACAAAGCCCGCCTGTATGACCGACGGGAACACGAGCACGCCACGCGCCTTCGACACGAGCTCACGCGAACCGGGCACCGTCTGGAAGAGGCGCGACATCGTGCCGTCGACACTGGCGTCGATCGACTGACGCTTCGACATGTTGGTCGATGCGTTATCGGGCGTCCCCGACGACGTGGTACATCCAGCGAGTGCAAGGCCTCCGAAAGCTAGCGCAGCGGTAGTCTTCAGCATGAAGTTTCGTCTTTGCATCGTTTTTCTCCATCACGGTTCCTGGGCGCAACCTCTGTTTGCTGCTGGGCTGCCTGACTAGTTATATCACACGCAAAGCTTAAAGGGTGCAAACCCTCGCATCCCGAGAACCCTTACGGGACGGGCGTTTGCGGCCAATCTGTAAAATCTGCCGAGTAACTTTGACCGATCCCAACATAGGCGCCGAAGGGCGTCGTTCGCCAAGAATGCTGCCAATTTTGCGGCGACTGGGCGTCTTCCCCAGCAGCCATGCGGCAAGTTCCGGATAGCTGCCGTCGCACCACTTTTTACCGATTTTGCGCAGGCTCAGACCGTTTGAAATAAATTTGAAAGAATTGTACGAATGTGTTGCACGGAAGCCGCAAAGCGGATCACGGCCCGAGGCGAAGGGAGATGACGCGCCGGCATTCAATGATTGGGTGTGCTTTTGACGGACGGCGGCCGACGCAGCGCGCGGCGAATCCCGCCGATCACCATGCCGGTCAGAAACAGTGTGACGGCCGGCACCACCCAGTAACCGACAAATGCGTGCCACAGATAGGCGGCGAGCGTACTGCGGCGCAGGTCGTATTCGTCGCGCGCCTCCTGTTGACGGGGCGCATTGGCGGCCAGCACGGTCGCCGGGCAGCCTGCCGCGCGTGCCTCATCGGGCTCGCCATGGCAGCGGGTGGCAGCGCCTGCGGCGCGTTGGCCGTCGGTGAGATCCCAGGTGGTCAGCGAGCGTTCGAGGTCAACGGCGTTATAAGCCATCTCCTCCTGTATTTCGCGCACCGCGACAATCGCGACCGGCACCGCCCAAAAGACGATGACGACCAGCCACCGCCTGAACCAGCGGTTTTTGTGTCTCCATACCATTCTTGCCTCCGTTCAATGCTCTGTGGCATCAACGACAAGATGGCGGCCCGATGGGCATAATGTTTTACGGATGGGCCGTCTCCGCAGCCATCATAGAAGAAAATGCTGTATTCCGGCGAACGGACTTTGAAAGCTGGGAAAGGGCTGGGAAAGCGGCCCGGGCGAGCGGCGCAGGGAGGAGCGCAAGCGCCTGAACGCCGCGAACCTGGCCGCGACGCTCAGGCCGGTTCACGCTCAGCTCTTGTTGCTCAGGCACGACGACATGAAGGCCTTGCGATCGTCGCCTTTCTTGCCGGTGGCTTGCACGTTGCAGGCCTTCATCTTGTCTTGCTGGGACATCGGGGCGGCGGGCTTCGACGACAGGCACGATTTCATGAAGGACTGGCGGTCGGCGCCTTTTTTGTCGCCGGCCTGCTGGTTACAGGCGGTCATCTTCGACTGCTGGCTGTTCTGGGCGAAAGCGGGTGACGCCAGCACGGCGCCGAGGAGGAGGGCAGCTAGGGCGGATTGGATCTTCATGGGACACTCCATCGGTGGTGAAACTGGTTGTTGGTAGTCGTACAACCGGGCGTCACAGGCATCCGTTTGCCCACCGCCGTCGCTATTATGGCAAAACTGTCAGGTAAAACGGATGAGGCTGTTGGCCGGTTGACAGAAATCGCGGCGGATTTACCCCCTGGGTGTACGGCTGGTGGTGACCGCGGCTCGATGGCTCGCCCAGGATGCATCGGCATAATGCCAGGCGCGAAAATGTTATGGAATCCAGATTGAATAAGGAAGCGTAAGCGTTAGCGCGACTTTCTCCGGGCTTATTCCGGCTTCACCGCGACTGTCGTACTGCATACATTGATGTCTGAGCCATTCGCGCGTTGCCAATAAGAATTCGGCAGAAAATTCCGTAAATAATGTAATTCTGCAATATTGACGCTATTGACTCGCCGCGATCTTTTTGTTCAGTAATTCGTGAGGCATAACCATGCACTATCTGTTGATCTATGACTTGACTGCGGACTATCTCGAACGCCGCGCCGCATGGCGCGACGAGCATCTGAAACTCGCATGGGCAGCCTCCGCGCGCGGCGAATTACTGCTTGGCGGAGCGCTTGTCGAGCCGACTGATAACGCGCTGTTGTTGTTTCAAGGCGATTCACCCGCTGCCGCCGAAGCGTTTGCAAACGCGGATCCCTACGTGCGCGAAGGGCTCGTTACGCGTTGGCGCGTGCGTCCATGGATGACGGTAGCAGGTGAGCACGCGTCGAATCCGGTGCGTTGAGCCGCTGAGGCAGGGTCCGCCGAGGCGTGCGTGAAAGGCGCGGAGAAAAGCCGCACAAGCGGGTCGGCGACCTGCGTGGCGTTGCAATTCGCCGTGCATGCTCAAAGCTTGGCGACGATAAAAAGGGTATAAAAGTTTTGAGCCATCATTTCGTGGAATTTCGACGGATATTCCACCCTATGGATCTGCGCGATAGCCGGTTGCGCTGTTACCACTGACAGGATTTCTGCGGCGGCTATTGGAAATTCAACGCGACAAAAAGAACAAGATTGTTTCCATCCGTAACACTTGTCATTGTCATATTCATGCAAACCCTGGTGGTGGTATGCTTCCTGCACAATTTCTCCAATGCACGAGTGAGACCACGTTTTGTGCTTCGCGGTGGGGAAGATTCGCACTATCACAGTGCGGCATTCGCGATTTAGCCGGAACGTAAATACATATTTGTGCAACCGAGGGCACTACACGAATCGTGAACGCTGAATTCGTGAGCGGCCCAACGCCGCAGCCAGGCCCGGCTGTTTGGAGAACCGCATGTTTTTCGATGAGCTAAGCAATGACGAATGGGCGCTGCTCGCAGCGCTTGTTTCCGATGAGCCGGCGGTCCGTCTGAATCGACGCGGCCGGCCGCGCGCCGAGCCACGCGTCGTGGCCAATGCTGTCCTGTGGATTCTGACAACCGGTGAGCCCTGGTCGAAACTGCCAGGCCGCTATCCGTCGGGTC
>JBEKNG010000052.1:0-13919 GCA_049523075.1 Paraburkholderia sp. | reverse complement strand
CGTCGAGCTCACGGGCGATCGTCGGTGCCGTCATGGCCGGCTGTTTGGTGGCGAGCGAGAAATGCAGGAAGTGCATCAGCAGAAAGCTGGCCGCGTAGTTGATGCCGGCGAGCAGGCCTTCCACCATCGACTGCAGATGCGCGCCGGTGATCGCGAACTTCAGGCACACCGTCACCACGGTGACGAGGCCGCCGCCTGCGGCCATGCGCAGCATTTTCAGATACTCGGCGCGATCTCGCGCAATGTAGTGCTCGCCGGTATCGGCGCTGTATTCGACCACCTTGCGTGCCAGCAAGGAGAAGTTGCTGCGCATCAGGTGCGCGACGCTCTGGCTCGCATGGTTCGCGCTCACCAGTTCCGCGACAAGGCGCGAGCTGGCGTGCAGGTCATCGGACGCCATCCAGGAGTCCAGCAGATGCTCGGCGCGCTTGATGCGCATACGCATGCGTTCGACCTGAAACACGATGTCGACGCTCACGCCATTGCGGTACAGATGGCTAAAGACGTTATCGGTGGCAATGCGGCATTCGTCGAGTAGCACGCGCAGATAGTTGACCTCATGCAGCAGCTTGCCCGGCTCTGCACCTTCCTCTTCCGCCTGATGGACCGCCTCTACGGCCAGCATCGCGCGCGTGAGGCGGTAGAACGGCTGTTTCTCCATGGCCACGCGCACGTCAGCGCCGCCCAGGCGGCTGCGCACCGTTTGCGACAGTCCGGTTGAGCTGATCTGGCAAGTCAGGTTGTGCAGGGCGGCGAGCAGATCGAGCGAGAAGGGCACGCCCTCGCGCGGGTTGCCCGTGTCCAGCTCATAAGTGAACAGATCGCGGATGCGGGTGAGCAGATCGGTGGGCAGCGCGGCGATCCATTCAGCATCTTGCGCGGCGGTGAACATTAGCGTGAAGATCGCCGACAGGTCGCGGCGATTTGGGGCGGGAGGAATCAGTGAGGATTCCAGACGCTCGAACAGGGCGCCGAAAAAGGCCGAATGCACCGGCATGCCGGCGTCGCAGAGCAGCGAAATGCCGTCGCTTTCGCGCAGCAGTGCGCGCAGAATGCCCGCCACATTTGCCTTCCACCCCGGGTTGCGGTCCAGCACATGCAGCAGATAGCGCAGGCGTGTGTGCTCGGGCTGCCGGCGCGCCTCGTCGGCGAGCGGCTCCTGCGCCACGGCCTGCACGGTCCCACCGCGATGAATCCAGTGCGCCAGTTCGATCAGCCATTCGCTGCGTTCCGCATACGGCGCGTGCTGATCGGCGATTGCCAGCAACGCGTCGAGCTGGTGCCCGCTGTTGCGTGACGCGCGCCATTTTTTTACGAAGGTTTTGATGGAACGAAACATGGAGTGTTCAATGTGCCGCGAGTCGCGATCGTTGGGGTTGAAGCACTCAGGATCGCTAAACAGAAGGGATCCGGCAAGCTGGCCGGATGGGATAGGTTGCCACGACGGTGCCCAGCGTTAGGTTCGCGACCCGGACACAGGTTCATTGACGTCAAGAATGCTGCTGCAGGTGTCACAGCAGCAAGCGCGACAGACGCTCAATGCGCGTCCGCCGCAGCCATGCTGGTGGATCAGCTGTGCGCGCCAGTACGCGTGCTGGTAATTCCAACCGCAAGACTGGCAGCAGGATCGCCGGCACCGTCGAGCGCGGCGCTCGGACCGCCCGGCAACGGACAAGGCACCGTTGCCGGAGCCATGCGCGCCGGTACGCCCGATGCGCTTTTCGCAGGCGCGCCGGTTGGCACCCGCGGGGCCGCCGCCATTGCCTGGATGCCGGCGGCGATCTGCGCTGAGATCTGCTGTACGGCCTCGCGATGCCCGTCGACCAGCGCGTCGTAGCCCGCCGTCACCGGTTCGCTGACGGTGCTCCGGCACGTCATGATGGTCTCGCTGCGCACCGCGCGCACGCTCCACACGGCGTCGATCAATGCATGGGAGCCTGGCCACGATTCGAAGCGCTGCACGTTGACGTTGACCCGGTACACCGGCGTGCCTTCCGGATACGCGGTGCCGTAGACGTCGATCGTGCCCAATTGCTGGGTGAGATCGGACGACAGCGCGCGGCGGATCTCGTCACCGGGCAGCGAGGCCCAGCGTTCCTGCTCGAGGATCTGCACCTGGGTCGAACCCGTCTGTACCACCAGCTGGTTTTTCGCGACCTGCGACGGCACATCGACCGGCGACACTTCGATCAGCAGCGGTGACGCAGCGGCGCTGCGCGCGGTGGCGGGCGCAGCGTCGGCGCCGAGGGTGTAGAAATGGCTCGGCGGCGACGACGAGCACGCCGCGAGCGCCAGCAGTCCGGCACATGCGCCAAGGCACGCGGCGGCGCGGGCAGGCCCGCGCGGCGAACGGGGGAGCCGGGCAAACATCATGGTTGATCTCCTGGTTTTCCGCGCAACAGCGATTCTGGATGGCGCTCGAGATAGTCCGACAGCGCATTCAGCGACTGCAGTGTGCGGGTCAGTTCCTGCAGCGCCTGATGCACGTCCGATTGCAACGGCGAGTCCTGCTGCAGCGTCGCCTGAGCCGAGCCGAAGGTCTGCTTGGCAGCCGCCAGCGTGTCGCGTGCCTGCGGCACCACCTCGGTGTTCAGGCGCGTGAACAGCTGATCGGCGTTCTTCAGCGAGCTGTTCAGGTTGGCCCCGATCTGGTCGAACGGCACCTGATCGAGTTTCTTCGCGATATCCGCCACCTGCAGTTGCAACTCGTCGAGCGTGTTCGGGATCGTCGGCAGTTCGAGCGGATCGCTGTGGACATCGACCGTGGCGGGCGCCGCCTTCGGGAAGATGTCGAGCGCGACATACAACTGGCTCGTAATCAGGTTACCCGTGCGCAACTGGCCGCGCAGGCCATTCTTGACGAGGCGTTGCAGCAGATCCTGCCCGGCGACGCTGCCCGGCTCCGGTGCCGAGTCGCGGAAACGCTTGCCGAGGCGGTCGGGGTACAGGTTCATCGTCACCGGCATGGTGAAGTTGCGGGTCGCCGGATCGTAGTCGATGCCGATGTTGGTCACCTGGCCCAACACGATGCCGCGGAAATCGACCGGCGCGCCGATCGACAGCCCACGCAGCGACTGGTTGAAGTTCATCACTACGCGCAGCGGCACGCCGTCCGGCTCGCGCATCGCGTCAGTTTCATCCGAGCCGAGGCGGAAGGTCATATTTTGTGGCGCCTGCGCACCGACCGCCTGCCCCGGCGGCGACTGGAACGACAGGCCGCCCACCAGCACCGTGGCGAGCGATTGGGTGTTCAGCTTGAAGCCGCTCGAATCGAGCCGCAGATCGACGCCGCTCGCATGCCACCAGCGCGTGTTGATGCCGACATACTGGTCGTAAGGCGCGGCGACGAACACCTGCATGGTCACGCCGGTGCCGTCCTTGTCGAGCGAGAAGCCCACGACCTGGCCGACCTGCACGCGGCGGTAGAAGATCGGCGAGCCGATATCGATCGAGCCGAGCGAATCGCCATGCAGCGTGAAGCGGTGACCCTTCTGGTCGCCGGTGATCGGTGGCGGTGTTTCGAGTCCGACGAAGTCCTTCTGCGTATCCTGCGAATGACCGGCGTCGACCCCGATGTACGCACCGGACAGCAGCGTGGTGAGGCCCGAGACGCCGCTCGCGCCGACCCGCGGACGCACCACCCAGAAGCGCGTGTCCTTGACGGCGAAGTTTTCGGCTTCTTTGGTCAACTGGACCTGGATCAGGACGTGCGAGAGATCCTTCGACAGCGTCACGTTCTTCACGAGGCCGATATTGACGTCCTTGTACTTGACCTGGGTCTTGCCAGGTTCGAGTCCTTCGGCATTGCTGAAGCTGATGCTGATCTCAGGTCCCTTCTCAGTCACCGATTTGATCACGAGCGCGATGCCGATCAGTGCGGCGATCAGCGGGATCACCCAGACGAGCGACGGCAACCAGTGGCTGCGCGGTTCGATTTCGGGATCGGGCAGGTTGGGCGGCAGCGTGGGTCCGTTCGAATCGTTGCGCGGCGCGGTGGGAGCGGGCGTCGGTCCTTGCGGGCTAGTCATGTGTGGGATCCTGAGATTGTTGGGTGCTGCCTTGCGCGTCTTGCGCGCGGCTCGCGCGTTTCGCCTTCTTTTTTACACTGCTGTCCGCGCCCTCCACGGTGTCCCAGATGAGCCGTGGGTCGAACTGCATCGACGCGATCATGGTCAGAATCACCACCGAGCCGAACGCAATGGCGCCAGGCCCCGCCGTGATCACCGCGATTGACTTGAAGCGCACCAGCGCGACTGTCAGCGTGACGACGAACACGTCGAGCATCGACCAGCGGCCGATCCGCTCGACCATGCGGTACAGCTTGGTGCGCTGCGTCGGGCGCCAGCGCGAGCGGCGCTGAGCCGTGACCGTGAGGAGCACGAGCACGCTCAACTTGAGCATCGGCACCATGATGCTGGCGATAAACACGATCACGGCGAGCGGCCAGTCGCCCGAGGTCCAGAAGTAGACGACGCCGCTCATGATCGTGTCGTCTTCCGAGCCGAGCAACGACGACGTATGCATCACCGGCAGCAGATTCGCCGGAATATACAGCAACGCGGCCGCAAGCAGTAGCGCCCAGGTGCGCATCAGGCTGTCCGGATTGCGCCGGTGCAGTCTTGCGCCGCAGCGTGAGCAATGCTGCGGAGTGATTGAGCGGATGCGCGGTTCGACGCGGCCGCACGCGTGACAGGAAACCAGGCCCGCGCGCAACGCGGTGACGTATTTCATTGTGCGGTCATCCCTGGTGGGGCGCGGAGGGCTGGCCGGCTGCGGTTGTGGTGAGGGTCGCGCTGACCGCGGCTGCCGCGCTGTCGGCGGCCGTGCGCGGCATGGGACGGGCGCGCCGTGCGGTCAGCTCGTCGGCGATGTCCCACAAGGTGCGCGGGTCGAACATGACCACCACCGCGAACATCAAGGTCAGCGCGCCGAATGCGAAGAGCGCCGCATCGGGGATGACGCGCGCAAGGCTCACCATCTTCACGATGGTGATCAGCACGCCGAGCATGAACACCTCGATCATGCCCCACGGCCGCACGAACTGGATCATCCGCAGCACCTGGTTGAAGCCGGCCGGCACATAGCCCGAGCGGATCGGGATCAGCACGTAGAGCAGTGCCACGAGTTCCGTCAACGGGAACAGCGTGGTTGCGCAAAATACCATTACCGCGACGATCTGCATGTCCTCGTTCCATAGCGCGACGAGCGCGCCGAACAGCGTGGTTTGCGAGGTAATACCGTTGGCGTCGAGTTCGAGAATCGGATAGGCCTGGGCGATCAGAAACGTGAACAGCGCAGCCAATGTCATGGCGCTGATGCCGTCCAGCCGCCGATATGCGCTGCGATACAGAGTCGCGCCGCAGCGCGGGCAGCGCGCCACGGCGCGGCTGCCGAGCAGGCGCGGCTTCTGGAAAAGGGTATCGCACTCGTGGCACGCGATCAGGTTGTCATGTTCCATACGGCTGAAGGGCAAAACGACGTGAGCGGGGCGTGCAACGCAGGCTTGCACGGTAAGGACTGGCGAAGCCCGGAGCAATAGTACCAAAGGCATTCCCCCGGGCGTGCTTTGGTCGGCGCAAGGCGCTCGTCAAACAAGCGTACAGCTTCCTTAAGAATTCCGACAGGTTTCGGACATTTTCGGGCCCCATTTGTTCAATCGTTTTTGTTGCGCCGTCTTTGAGCCCGTGGGACGCTTCGCTGAACTGCGGCTGCCGGCTTTCCCGGCTTGCGGTAGCATGGCGGGGCCTTGGCGTGCGTCGCGGCAGGCCGGCGATCCCGGCGGCAGCGCCCTACGCAATTCGCATTGGAGACGACCCGCCTCTTTTGACTGGGGGTGTCATCCGCTTGCGCCGCTAACCTCTCAGCTTGCGTTGACCTTTCATGGCAATCAAATCCACCTTCGGCGCTCGCGAGTCCTACACACGAACGGCCATTGCATTTCACTGGCTGATCGCGCTGCTGATTGTGTGCGGCTTCGGGCTGGGTTGGGTGATGACCGATATCCCTGGCTTTACGCCCGCCAAGCTGCGCTATTTCTCCTGGCATAAATGGATCGGCGTGACGGTGTTCGGGTTGTCGGTGCTGCGCATCCTCTGGCGTGCCACCCACGGCGCACCGCCTTTGCCGCGCCGCATGGCCTCGTGGCAACGCATCGCCGCCCACCTGACGCACCTGCTGCTCTATGTGCTGATGATCGCGATTCCAGTGTCCGGCTATCTTTATAGTTCCGCCGCCAATGTGCCGGTGGTGTATCTGGGCCTCGTGCCGCTGCCGCGTCTGATCGCCCCCGATCCTGTGCTCAAGGAGGTGCTGAAGAATATCCACATTACGCTCAACTACACGCTGCTCGTCCTGTTCGTGCTGCACGTGGCCGCAGCGCTCAAGCATCAATGGCTGGACCGCGACGGTCTGCTGTCGCGCATGATCCCTTTCATCAAATAAGGAATAAACAACATGAAGGTTTCGTTTTATCGCTACATGCTGGCGGCGTTCGCTGCCGTCTCGCTGAGCGCGGCGGGCAGCGCGCTGGCTCAGGTTGATGTTTCGAAGAGCACGATTACCGCGACCTCGAAGCAGATGAACGTGCCTGTTGACGGCAAGTTCAACAAGTTCACCGCTCAGGTTTCCTTCGATCCGGCGAAACCGGCCGAGGGCAGCGCGCAGTTCAGCGTCGACGTGGGTAGCTACGATCTGGGCGACGAGAGTTACAACGAGCAGGTGCGCGGCAAGGACTGGTTCGACGCAAAGACTTTCCCGCAGGCGACCTTCGTCTCGAGCGCGATCGCGCCGGCGGGCGGCAACCAGTTCAAGGTGACCGGCAAGCTGACCATCAAGGGCAAGTCGCAGACTGTGGTGGTGCCTGTGACCGTGACCCAGCAGGGCGCCGCTCAGGCCTTCGACGGCTCGTTGCCGATCAAACGCACGCAGTTCGATATCGGCACCGGCGAGTGGAAAGACACCTCGGTGGTGGCCGACGAGGTCGTCATCAAGTTTCATATCGTTGCAGCGCATAAGTGACGTGACGCGTACTGCGGTGACACCTACCGCAGACGCACTGTGAACCCGTAGCGTGCCTCGCGCGCTGTGCTTTCCTGAAAGGAGCATGCCTTGAAAAAAACTCTGCTGATCGCTGCTGCCACCCTGACTGCCTCTGTCTCGTTCAGTGCGGTGGCGGCTGACACGTATATGCTCGACCCGACTCACACGTATCCGAGCTTCGAGGCGGATCACTTCGGCGGCCTGTCGGTGTGGCGCGGCAAGTTCACGAAAAGCTCGGGCACGGTGACGCTTGACCGCGCAGCGAAAACCGGCACGGTCGAGGTGACGGTCGACCCGGCTTCGGTCCAGACCGGCAACACCAAGCTCGACGAGCATCTGCAATCGGGCGAGTTCTTCGATGTCACGAAATACCCTTCGGTGACCTACAAAGGCACGGATATCAAGTTCGACGGCGACAAGCCGGTTGAAGTAATCGGCAGCCTGACGATGCATGGCGTCACCAAGCCGCTGAACCTGACGATCGACTCGTTCAAATGCATGCAGCATCCGCTGCTTAAGCGCGAAGTGTGCGGCGTGGAAGCGAGCGCAGAGTTCAATCGCGCGGACTACGGCATGGACTTCGGCAGCAAGTATGGTTTCAGCATGGAGACCAAGCTGGATATCCAGGCAGAAGGCATCAAACAATAAGGGACGGCGGTGGTAAACGAAAAAGGCCGGTTCGACTGAACCGGCCTTTGCACTTGTGACTGTTAGCGACTGCTTATGACTATTCGCGACCGCCTGGAACCTCAGACCTGTGCGCCTGCGTTCGGGTCGTTCGGATCGTGGCGTTCCTTCTTGTCCTTCAGGAGATCTTCGCGCTTCACGCCGAGCCACATCGCCAGCGCGGCGGCAACGAACACCGACGAATAGATACCGAACAGAATACCGACCGTCAGTGCCAATGCGAAGTAGTGCAGCGTCGGACCGCCGAACAGGAACATCGACAGCACCATCATCTGCGTACAGCCGTGGGTAATGATGGTCCGCGACATCGTGCTGGTAATCGCGTGGTTGATGACTTCGATGACCGTCATCTTGCGTTCGCGGCGGAAGGTTTCGCGAATCCGGTCGAAGATAACCACGGATTCGTTCACCGAGTAGCCGAGCACCGCCAGTACGGCGGCCAGCACCGACAGCGAGAACTCCCACTGGAAGAACGCGAAGAAGCCGAGAATGATCACCACGTCGTGCAGGTTGGCGATCACGCCGGCGACGGCATACTTCCATTCGAAGCGGATCGACAGGTAGATGACGATACCGGCCACCACGCAGGCCAGCGCGAGCAGGCCGTTGGTGACGAGTTCCTTGCCGACCTGCGGGCCGACGAACTCGACGCTCTGCAACTGCACGTTGGCGTCTTCACCCTTAAGTGCGACCATCACCTGATCGCTCTGCTGGGCGGAGGTGAAACCCGCCTTGACCGGCAGCCGGATCAGCACGTTGCGCGAGGTGCCGAAGTTCTGCACCTGGGCGTCCGGGTAACCGACCTTGGCGAGTGTGCCGCGCACCGGTTCGAGCGGCGCCGTGCCCGGATACTGGACTTCGATGACCGTACCGCCAGTGAACTCCACTGACAGATGCAGCCCGCGATGCAGCAGGAAAAACACGGCAGCAATAAACGTCAGCATCGAGATTGCGTTGAACACCAACGCGCGCTGCATGAGCGGCAAATCTTTGCGAATGCGGAAAAATTCCATGGTCTTGTTCTCCGGGACTCAGCGGGATGAACCCGGTTTCTGCGGCGTATTGCCGGAGCTGTTGCGACGGCGCACCGTCGGCTTGCCGGCGGCGGCGCGCGCCTGGGCTGCGGCTTTCGGCTTGGCAGAGGCTGCGGCGACGGCGCGTGCCGTGTCGGTAGCGGCATCTTCGCTGCCAAGATATGCAGCAGCACCTGCACCCTCGACCGCTGCGGGCCTCCACACCTGCCCAATCGCCAGCGACTTCAGCTTCTTCTTGCCGCCGTACCAGAGGTTCACGAGACCGCGCGAGAAGAACACTGCGGAGAACATCGACGTCAGGATGCCGATACAGTGCACGATCGCGAAACCGCGGACCGGACCCGAGCCGAAGGCGAGCAGCGCCAGACCGGCGATCAGCGTGGTCACGTTCGAGTCGAGAATGGTTGCCCATGCGTGCGCGTAGCCGTTCTGGATGGCCAGTTGGGCGGGCGCACCGTTGCGCAGCTCTTCACGCACCCGCTCGTTGATCAGCACGTTCGCGTCAATGGCCATACCGAGCGCCAGCGCGATAGCGGCGATACCCGGCAAGGTCAGGGTGGCCTGCAGCATCGACAGCACGGCGACCAGCAGCAGCAGGTTGACCGACAGGCCGATCATCGAGATCACGCCGAACAGCATGTAGTACGCGATCATGAAGACGGCGATGGCGGTAAAGCCCCAGATCACCGAGTGGAAGCCCTTCTTGATGTTATCGGCGCCGAGGCTCGGGCCGATCGTGCGTTCTTCGATGATGTCCATCGGAGCCGCCAGCGAACCCGCGCGCAGCAGCAGCGCGAGGTCAGCAGCGGCTTGCGGGGTCGGCTGGCCGGTAATCTGGAAGCGGTCGCCCAGTTCCGACTGGATCGTCGCCACCGTCAGCACCTGGCCCTTGCCCTTTTCGAACAGCACCATCGCCATCGGCTTGCCGATGTTGTCGCGCGACACGCTCGCCACGGCCCGGCCACCGGCCGAGTCGAGACGGAGGTTGACCGACGGGCGCTGGTGTTCGTCGAAGCCCGCGGACGCGTCGATGATGCGGTCGCCGGTGAAGATCACCTGCTTGCGCAACAACACCGGCACCTTGTTGGCGTCGGTGAACAGTTCGTCGCCCGGCGGCACAGGATCGCCCGGATTCGGATGCGTGTTCACCGGGTCGGCCAGACGCGCTTCGAGCGTTGCCGTACGGCCAATGATGTCCTTCGCCTTGGCCGTGTCCTGCACGCCCGGCAGTTCGACCACGATGCGGTCGGAACCTTGCTGCTGGATCACCGGTTCGGCCACACCCAGTTCGTTGACCCGGTTATGCAGCGTCGTGATGTTCTGCTTGAGCGCCGCATCTTCGACGGTCCTCTGCACCGCCGGCGTAAACGTGCCGACTAGCTGATAGCTGCCGTCCGGCGCCGTCTGGGTCGCCCACTGGAGTTCGCTGATGCTGCGCGAGAGTTGCTTGCTCGCTGCATTCGCCGTGTCCCGGTCGGCGAAATTGATCACCACGGTCTGATTGACCCGGTTCACGCCGCCGTCACGGATGTTGTTGTCGCGCAGCAAGGTACGCGCGTCCGAGGCGTCGGAGTCAAGCTTCTTGTTCAGTGCGCCTGCCATGTCCACCTGCAGCAGGAAGTGCACACCGCCGCGCAGGTCGAGGCCGAGGTACATCGGCAACGCGTGCAGTGCGGTCAGCCATCCCGGCGACGCGCTTTGCAGGTTCAGGGCGACAACGAAGTCAGGATCGGTCGGGTCGCTGTTCAGCGTCTTCGACAGCAAGTCCTTCACGCGCAACTGCGTGTCGGTATCCGACAGACGCACGCGAATGTTCGCGTTGGTCGACGAGTTGTCGAACGTCACGTCGGAAGCAGTGATCTGATTGGCAGCCAGTGCGGCTTCGATTTGCGACAGTGTCGTCGAATCGAGCTTGACCGTTGCCTTGCCGCTCAACACCTGCACCGCCGGCGCTTCGCCGAAGAAATTGGGCAGTGTGTAGATGAGGCCGATGGCTAGCGCCACGACCATCACGACATATTTCCAGAGGGGGTAGCGATTCATGGAGTGGTCCAACGGGAAGGTTGGCTTGAAAGCGATGCGTCCAGCGATGAGCGCGGGAGGCGCAGCGTGCCTGTTGGCATGGATGAGATGGCAGACATGCTGGCTTGGTTCCGCGAGGCCGCGCCGGACGCGAGAGAGCAGGCCTTACAGCGACTTGATCGTGCCCTTCGGGAGAATCGTCGTGACCGAGGCCTTTTGCACGGTGATCTCCGTGCCTTCAGCGATTTCGACGCCGACGTACGCGTCGCTAACCTTGGTCACCTTGCCGACGATGCCGCCGTTCGTGACCACTTCGTCGCCCTTCGCCATGGCGGAGAGCATGTTGCGGTGTTCTTTCTGGCGCTTCATTTGCGGGCGAATCATGATGAAGTACAGCACGCCGAACATCAGGATCAGCGGCAGGAAGCTCATCAGGCTCGATTCTGCACCACCTGAGCCTTGAGCGAAGGCGTTGGAAATGAACGACACGTTGGTCTCTCCGTTATAACGATCAAAAAAAGCAGCCGATTATTCTACCACCGGCATTTGGTACGACGGCGCAGCAAATGGGCTTTCCGATCAAGCTGTTAAAGCTCACCTGGGCGGTTACGTAATGCAATTGTAATGTCAAGGCCGTCGTGCTGATGGTTTCTTCGGGAGAACCCGTCAGCGGGCGCTATTGTGCGCCTTCGTCGGGACTTGGTTGTGCGCTTATCGCCGTTGGGCGTGGACACCTTCAGCGAAGCCCCTTGCAGCGGGGCTGTGGGCGGAGCCCTCTAGGCGGTCTGCTCGACACCTCTTGCCCGGTTCTCGTGGAAGCGTTTGCGGAACGCCTCGAACCCGTGCGCCTCGATGGATGCGCGGATCTCGCTCATCAGTTCGAGGTAGTAGTGAAGATTGTGAATCGTGTTGAGCTGCGCGCCAAGAATTTCGCCCACGCGATGCAGATGATGCAGGTAGCCGCGGGTGAAATTTCGGCAGGTGTAGCAGCCGCAGCTTTCGTCGAGCGGGCGCAGTGAGTTCTTGTGAGTCGCGTTGCGGATCTTGATGTCGCCAAAGCGCGTGAAGAGCCAGCCATTGCGGGCGTTGCGGGTCGGCATTACGCAGTCGAACATGTCGACGCCAGCCGCGACGCCGGCCACCAGGTCCTCCGGCGTGCCCACGCCCATCAGGTAGTGCGGCTTGTCGGCCGGCAGCTTCGGACCGATGTGGCTGAGCACGCGCATCATGTCTTCCTTCGGTTCGCCGACCGACAGGCCGCCGATCGCGAGACCATGGAAGTCCATCTCCGCCAGACCCGCCAGCGATTCGTCGCGCAGGTCTTCGAACATACCGCCCTGGACGATCCCGAACAACGCATTCGGGTTGCCGAGGCCATTGAATTCGTCGATGGAGCGTTGGGCCCAGCGCATCGACATGCGCATCGAGTCGGCGGCGTCCTTGTGGGAAGTGGGCACGTTGTTGGTCGCGTACGGGGTGCATTCGTCGAATTGCATGACGATGTCCGAGTTCAGCACCTTCTGGATCTGCATCGACACTTCGGGCGACAGGAACAGCTTGTCGCCGTTGATCGGCGATGCGAACGTGACGCCATCTTCGGTGATTTTTCGTAGATCACCCAGCGAAAACACCTGGAAGCCACCGGAGTCCGTCAGGATGGGCTTATTCCAGCTCATGAAGCGGTGCAGGCCGCCGTGCGCGCCGATCGTCTCGAGCCCCGGGCGCAGCCATAAGTGGAAGGTGTTGCCGAGGATGATCTGCGCGTGCATTTCTTCGAGCTCGCGCGGTTGGACGGCTTTCACGGTGCCGTAGGTGCCCACGGGCATGAAGATCGGCGTTTCGACCACGCCGTGATTCAGCGTCAGGCGGCCGCGGCGCGCCTGGCCGTCGGTGGCGAGCAGTTCGAATTTGAGGCCGTTGGCAGGGCGTTCGGCGGTGTTGTCAGTGTGATTCGCGTGATTCGCGCGAATTGGGGAGTCCGCGCTAGCGGCGCTTGTATCGTGGCTATGACCGTCGGTCATGAAGACTCCTGTGCCACCGGAGAACAGTCCGGCGCAATGATGAGCGCCGCCGGGCAAGCCCCGGCGGCTGGGTAAAGAAATCAGGGTGCAGCGTAAATCTGCCGTCATGCTTGATTAGCACCGACTACGGCTACCGGACCGCTGCAGGGAGCGGCAGACTACCGCGCGCACTGCCATCACGCAACGCTGTCGCACGTATTTTCGCCAGGTGCCGCGAAAAGCGGCTCAGCCGTCGTTACGTGTAAGCAGCATCGCATCGCCGTAGCTGAAAAAGCGGTAGCGCTCCTCGATTGCATGCCGGTAAGCGGCGCGGATCGTCTCGATGCCCGCAAACGCCGACACCAGCATCAGCAACGTCGACTTCGGCAAGTGGAAATTCGTCACCAGCCGATCCACCACACGGAACTTGTACCCCGGCGTGATGAAAATATCAGTCTCGGCGCTGGTCGCAGCGAGCGCCCGGCCGGCGGCTTCGGCGTCGCGCGCGGCCGCTTCGAGTGCGCGCATCGAGGTCGTGCCCACCGCAATCACGCGGTTGCCACGCGCCTTCGTGGCCGCGATCCGGTCTACCAGCGTCTGCGGCAACTGATACCACTCGCTATGCATCTTGTGCTCGGAGAGCTTTTCCACGCGCACCGGCTGGAATGTGCCCGCGCCGACATGCAGCGTCAGCGTCGCGCGCTCCACGCCGCGTTCGTCGAGACGGGCGAGCAGCGCGTCGTCGAAGTGCAGGCCCGCGGTCGGCGCGGCCACCGCGCCCGGATTCTGCGCGAACACCGTCTGATAACGGGTTTCGTCGGTCGCGTCGGGGTCGTGCTCGATATAAGGCGGCAGCGGCAGGCGACCGAACTGCTCGATCAGCGTCAGGCAGTCTGCGGGGAAGTGCAGCGTGTAGAAGGGCTCGACGCGCTCGCCGACCGTCACGTCGAACGCGTCGGCGAGGCGCAGTGTCGTGTCGGGCGTCGGGCTCTTGCTGGCGCGAATCTGCGCAAGCGCCGTGCGCTCGCCGGTCAGCCGCTCGACCAGCACCTCGATCTTGCCGCCACTAGCCTTTTGGCCGAGGAAGCGAGCCTTCAGGACTTTGGTATCGTTGAACACGAGCAGATCGCCCGGCGTG